>SLGY01000197.1 GCA_007136425.1 Kiritimatiellia bacterium | reverse complement strand
TATCGCATTAAGTTGCACGGCAGCATATTGCGCCAGCAATTGTAGCCATCTCGCTTTTCGGCATTCGGATTTCGAGCTTCTTTCGTGCTTGGGTACTTGGGTGTTTTGTCATTCTTTTCAAAGGGTTACGCAAGTAGATGAATATGCGCTGCATCATACCGACACGGCTCAACCGGTCCTCGACGCGTGCCAAGCCCTGTGCTATACTAAAGACCATGAGAAAGAAGCATCCATGGCATGGATTCGGCCTTGGCGTTTTGTGTCTCTTGCCGCTTTGCCTGCTGGTTGCCTGTGCCACGCCCGACGCCCGGATCAAGAAGCATCAGGACGTTTTCGATGCGTTCCCGCCGGAGATCCAGGAAAAAGTTCGGGAAGGGGAGATCGAGATCGGCTTCAACGAGGACATGGTCTTCATCGCCTTGGGCAAGCCGGATCGCGAATACCTGCGCCGCACGGCGGAGGGAGAGCTGACCGTCTGGTCTTATACCGCGCACTACACGCAGACCCGACGGGAAATGATCGACGGCCGCTTCAACGTGCGGGACCCGCACTCCGGCCGGCGCCATACGGTGCGGGACTCGGTATGGGTTGATGTCCCGACCTATCATGAATACGACCGGTTGCGCGTAGAGTTTGAAGATGATCGCGTGGTGGCGATTGAGGAATTGAACCGGTAAGAATCGCGGTAATACCAATCACAGGCGGGCCGCCTGTGTCCCCCCCTTATTCCGCGAACGCGGTTACGTCATCCATGGTCGGCGCATCGGCGAGCAGCATCACCAATCGATCCACGCCGAGAGCGATCCCGCCGCAGGGCGGGAGCCCGTGCGCGAGTGCGTCCATGAAGGCCCGGTCCGCGGGATAGACGGTCAGACCCGCCGCGCCGCGTTCCCGGGCGCAGGCCTCGAAGCGGCGTTGCTGTTCTTGCGCGTCGATCAGTTCCGAATAGGCGTTGGCGATTTCCAGGCCGGCGATATACAGCTCCCAGCGTTCCGCCACGGCCGGCGCGTCCGCCTTGCTCCGCGCCAATGCGGCCGCGGCAATGGGATAATCGGTCAGTACCACCGGAACCGGCTGGGCGCGCAGGGCCGGTTCCACCTTTTCCACCAGGTCCACATCAAAACGATCGGCGTCGTAGGCCGTCACCGGATCCCAGTCGGCCCATCGGCTGAAGGCATCGCTCACGGTGAACCGGGCCCAGTCGGCGTCCACCCGTACCGCGCAGCCACGGCGATGCAGGACGGATCCGCCGGAAACGGAACGTACGACGTGGCGAATGAGGGCGACCGTATCGTCGAGGATCTCGGTATAGGACGCATTGGCGCGATACCATTCCAGCATGGTGTATTCGGGATGATGCAAGGGTCCGCGTTCGCCGCGACGAAAACACGGGCCCATCTGAAACAGGCGTTCGTAGCCCGCCGCCAGCAGGCGTTTCATGTGCAATTCGGGCGAGGTACGCAGAAAATACGCGCCCGCGGGTTCCGCGTCGATATGCCGTTCGGGCGCCGGTGCGCGCAGGCGAACAGGCGTTTCGACCTCAAGAAAATCGCGCATGTGAAAGAATTGGCGGATGGCCTGCAACGTCCGCGAACGACACACCAGCGCTTCGCGTTTCCGGCCCAGGCGGGCCGGTTCGTCGCCGGCATGCTCGTCGGGGGGGCGGTTCATGTAACGACGCGCTCAGAACCCTTTCGACACCCGGTCCGCATATTTGCCGGTGCGCGTGTCGATGCGTACCCGATCGCCCTGATTGATGAAAAGCGGCACCTGAATCTCGTACCCGTTATCCAGTTTGGCCGGTTTCATTACGTTCGTCGCCGTGTCGCCCCGCACGCCGGGTTCCGTTTCCGCGATGTCTTTCTCGATAAACACGGGGAGCGTTACCTCGATGGGATTGTTGTTGTGGAACAGGATCTCGACTTCCATGTCTTCCACAAGGAAGTAGCGTTGATCGCCGAGCACCTCCTCATCGATGAGGACCTGTTCGTACGTGTCGTTGTCCATGAAGACGAAGTGCGCGCCGTCTTGATAGGAATAGATCAGGTCGCGCTGTTCCAGGTTCGGTTTGTCGATCTTGTCCACCGCGCGATAGGTCTTATCCACCGTGGCTCCGGTAATGAGATTCTTGATCTTGCAACGGTAGAGGGCCTGCCCCTTGCCCGGTTTCATGAACTGAAAGTCCGTGATCACGCAGGGCGCGCCGTCGATCTCGATTTTTAATCCTTTACGCAAATCCGATGCGGTATACATACAAACCTCAATAGTGTCTCGTGTGCTGTTGCTGAAAAAGAGTGCGGACTATGCACGATCCGGTCAAGACATGCCAAGCACTTTTCGTTGTCGGGCGCGGTCAGAAACGGATCAGCGCGCTGAACGCGGAGAAGCCGGCGCCGAACGACAACATCACGCCCCACGTGCCGGGTTCGGGCGGATCTTCCCGCATCATCCGGTCCCAGACGAACCACACGGACGGGGACGACATGTTTCCGTATTCGGCAAAGACGGCGTAGGCGTGTTCCAGCGTGTTTCCGTTCAGGCCCAGCTTCTTTTCAAAACGTGACAGCACCTCGGTGCCGCCGGGATGAACGATCCATCGCGCCACGTCGTTTTTCGACAGGTTATGTCGTTGCAGCAAGCCCCGGATGTTCCGGTCGGCTGCATCCGCGCCCAGCACGGGTACCCGCGCGCTCAGCACGTTGCGGAGCCGTTGCTTTTCGGTTCGGTAACGCAACGCTTCCCGGTGCGCGGGCAGGAGGGTCGTCTCGAAATCCACAAGCCGCGGCGCGGACCCGGTTTCGCGCACGGCCAATACCAGCGCCGCGGCGCCATCCCCGAAGATGGCGTTGCTGACGATGACGCCGGGATCGGGATCCATGAACAGGGTGGCGGAACAGATTTCCACCGCGACACAAAGCGCGACGCCCCCGCCGTTCAATCCCAACAGGCCGGCCGCCGCCTGTACATTCGGCAAGGCCGAACCGCAGCCCATGCCCATGACGTCCAGCGTGCGCACCGATTCGCGCAGCCCCAGGTCCTCGGCCACGTACGAGGTCAGGCCCGGACACAGGTAGCCGGTGCAGGTGTTGACCACCAGGATGTCCACGTCTTCGGCGCTCAGGCCCGCCCGTGTCAGCGCCGACCGAGCCGCGTCCCGCGCCGACGCGCGGGCGAACTTCGTGAAACGCCCTATCAGCGCGTCCTGATCCGTGCGGGCGGCCTCTTCCGGTGCGGCCATGCCCAGGTATCGCCCGCGAATCGTACCGTTGAGCATGATGCGCCGATACAGGTCGCGCTCGGCGGGTGTCAGCGAGAAGAGCGATTGCAGCGACTCAAAAGCCTCTTCCTGTGTCAGATACAGCGGCGGATTCGCCGTGCCGACCGCCTGAATGGTCGTATTCGTCAATGTGTGCTCCACATAAAACTCGTACTTGATTCAGGGCGGCGGCTTGTTACATTGACCGGCAAGTACTCCTGATTGCCGGATGGTGTAATGGTAGCACAGCAGACTCTGAATCTGTTTGTCTAGGTTCGAATCCTAGTCCGGCAACCACGCGGCCTGAAACGCCATCTCTGTTCAAGGAGCGAGATCGAACCGGTCCGCCTCCATGACCTTCGTCCACGCGGCCGCGAAGTCGCGCACAAATTTCTCCTGATTGTCGTCCTGCGCGTATACCTCGGCATAGGAGCGAAGGATCGAGTTGGAACCGAAGACCAGATCAACCCGGGTCGCCGTCCATTTGACTTCGTCCGTCTTGCGGTCCCGAATCTCGTACCGATTCGTGCCGGCCGGTTTCCACGTGTAATTCATATCCGTCAGATGGACGAAGAAATCGTTGGTCAACGTCCCGACCCGGTCGGTGAACACCCCGTGCGGCGCGCCGCCGTGATTGGCGCCCAGCACGCGCAATCCGCCCACCAGCACCGTCATCTCATGAGCCGTCAGGCCCATCAATTGCGTGCGGTCAAGGAGCATCTCTTCGGGGGTGACGGCGTAATCCTGCTTCAACCAGTTTCGGTACCCGTCATGCACCGGTTCCAACACGTCGAAGGATTCGGCGTCGGTCATGTCCTCCGTGGCATCGCCTCGTCCGGGTGAGAAAGGAACGGTGATGTCAAATCCTGCGGCCTTGGCGGCTTGTTCCACGCCGACATTCCCCGCCAACACGATGACGTCCGCCACGCTGGCGCCGCTGTCCGCGGCGATCTTTTCGAGGGCCGCCAGCACTTTGGCCAGCCGCGCAGGCTCGTTGCCCGGCCAATCCTTTTGCGGGGCCAGCCGGATGCGAGCCCCGTTCGCTCCGCCTCGATGATCCGAGCCGCGATACGTCCGCGCGCTGTCCCAGGCGGTGGCGACCAGCTCGCTGACACTCAGTCCGGCGTCGGCAATCCGGTCTTTGACGGCTTGCACATCGTAGTCGGTTCGCCCGGCCGGAACCGGGTCCTGCCAGAGCAGGTCTTCGTCCGGTACGTCGGGACCGATGTACCGCGCTTTCGGGCCCATGTCGCGGTGCGTGAGTTTGAACCACGCACGAGCAAAGACCTCGGCCAAGTATGCGGGATCCTTATAGAACCGCTCGGATATCTTTCGATAGGCCGGATCCATCTTCATGGCCATGTCGGCATCGGTCATGATCGGATTCCGGCGGATCGAGGGATCTTCCACATCAACGGGTTTATCTTCTTCCTTGATGTCGACGGGTTCCCACTGCCAGGCGCCGGCCGGACTCTTCTTCAGTTCCCACTCGTGATTGAGCAACAGATGAAAATACCCGTTGTCCCACTGCGTGGGATTGGTCGTCCACGCGCCTTCCAGGCCGCTGCTCACGGTGTCGCGCCCGATTCCGCGTTTGGTCTTGTTGAGCCAGCCGAGGCCCTGATCCTCAAGCTCCGCCGCTTCGGGTTCCGGGCCGAGCAGGGTCACATCGCCGTTACCATGGCATTTGCCCACCGTATGCCCGCCGGCGGTCAGGGCGACGGTTTCCTCGTCGTTCATCGCCATCCGGGCAAAGGTTTCGCGCACGTCATGCGCGGTCTTCAGCGGGTCGGGATTGCCGTCCACGCCTTCGGGATTCACGTAGATCAGGCCCATCATTACAGCCGCGAGCGGGTTCTCCAGGTCGCGCTCCCCGGAATACCGGCTCTCGGGGTTGTCGGTGGGGGCGAGCCATTCCTTTTCCGAGCCCCAGTAGATATCTTTTTCCGGATGCCAGATGTCTTCACGTCCGAAAGCGAACCCGTAGGTCTTCAGTCCCATGGATTCGTAGGCGATGGTTCCCGCGTAGGCAATCAGATCGGCCCAGCTCAGCTTGTTCCCGTACTTCTTCTTAATGGGCCACAGCAGGCGGCGCGCTTTGTCGAGGTTCACATTGTCCGGCCACGAATTCAGCGGCGCAAAGCGCAGGTTGCCCGTGCCCGCCCCGCCGCGACCGTCGGCGACACGATAGGAACCGGCCGCGTGCCAGGACATGCGGATCATGAGCCCGCCGTAATGTCCCCAATCCGCCGGCCACCAGTCCTGGCTGTCGGTCATCAGCGCGTGCAAATCCTTTTTCAGCGCGGCGACGTCGAGTTTCCTGACCTCCTCACGATAATTAAACTGCGCGCCCATCGGGTTGGTCTTGTGATCGTGCTGATGCAGAATATCCAGATTCAAGGTCTTCGGCCACCACGCCGTGTTCGATTCACCGCTCGTGACGGCGCCGCCTCCGTGCATCACCGGGCATTGCCCGCCCGTACTCGTCTTCTTTTCATTCATATGCTTCGCTCCCGATTAATTGGATATCTTTGCTGTCCCCCGGCATCGCCCATGACGCATGGGGTGGAATTCGGAGACAACAATGGCCCACAAACAAGCGTCCTGCAACTTTTTCTCAGAACGATTGACCGATGCCGATATAGTACATGAGCGGTCGGTCGTCCTTGGGCGCATCCCGATCGAGCTGTCGCGCGACATCAAACCGCCAGACGCCCGGAAACGCTCCGAACAAATCGACGTGAAGCCGGATCCCGGCCCCCACGCCCCAATGCACATCGTTACCGCGGAAAAGGTCGCGTTCGCGGTCGCTGACATTACCCGCGTCCACATAGGCGGCCAGTTGAACGCGTCGCAGCCATAGCCATGTGGCGGCGTGCAGGTCGAGATCGTTCAGCAGGATATGCCGGTATTCAGCGGACGCCTGCCAGATACGGCTGCCCAACAGCAATCCACGGTTGATGCCGCGTATGGCGCCGAATCCGCCGAGATCGAAAAGCAGTTGCGGCGGGGTTCCGTCACGATCCGCAACGCCGACGTGACCGCGTAATCCAAGCAGATGCCGGTCGCGCGAAAGCGGTACCACACCGCTCATCCGCACCCGACTCTTCCAGTAGCCGAAATCGCTCGCGACCTCTTCGTGGCCGGCCTCGCCATCGAAGCCGAGGGTCCAGCCGCTGAGCCGGTTGCGTCCGCTTTCGGTGGTACGAATCGTATAGCCCAGCTTGAGGGCGGCCGCCCGCCCGCTTTCATTGGTCCGTCCGCTGGCCGGATCGGCAAAGTCTTCGTCAAGATCGACATACAGAAGCCCCCATGTCAGATCCTGGCGGTAGGTCATCATATCGTACTGGCGCCCGAAAGAATGGATGTGCCTCAATTCAATGCCGTTGTATTCCTGGTCGGCAAATAGAAAGAAACGATAGCGGTTGCGATAATCGTTGCCACGGATCAAGGACCCCGCTGCACTGATCTCGTGTTGGTGACGGTTCAGGTCGATATGTAACCGCACATTGTCGAGCAGGACCTTCCATCCGGGCGGAAGCCGGTTGTCCGCGCGGGTTGTCTCAAGCAGTCTTCGATCCGGATCAATCTGAACCCGGTGTGCCTTTTTCGGTGTGGCGATCTGCACCGTTCCTTCCCGGTCATCTCCCGCCCATGTTTCACGAAAAGCGTCTCCGAATCGGCGGGACGCTTTAACCGTCACCGGTTCGCGCACCTGCTGGCCGGTCCGTCGAATCGTTACTTCCGACAGCCAGCTGCCGTCCGCTTCGCGTTGCTGTCGCCATTCCGCCAGTTCGTAGTTCAGCGAGGGATAAGGTTTCGTCCATTGCGCGACAAAGGTGTCCAGCGACTCTCCGTATTGTGCTTCCGCAAGGGGTAGCAGGGCGGTCTTGTCGCGTAAGGCGACGGCTGAACTTTCCAATATGGCGGAGTCGCCCAGCAGGTCGCGCAGCTTTTCCGCAATGATTCTTCCGTGCGCGTTGCGTCGGTTGAAGCGCAGGATATCCTCGCGCAACGGGTCGCGGTCATAGAAATCGCCGTAGAACGCCCGGACAAAGGGAAAGCGCGGCGCGTTCAGTAACCGGTCCACTTCGGGAATGAATCTGAATGGGTGCAGATAGTGACGGGCCGATTCGGCGCGTTGCCGGTATTCGTGCCAGAATCGATTTGCTTCCAACCACGCCACCGCTTCCGATTCCCACGGGAAATCCTGTTCGGCGCTGTGCGGCAGGTGCGGATCGATCCGCAAATGATAGACGGCCTCAATCAGCGGGGCGTTGTGATAGTCGCGGGCGGCGAAGAAGACCCGGTCATAACGGTCGGATAGAAGGAGTACCCCGGCTCCGGGTATGACCAGATCGCGACGCAGCGGAACTTCGAACACTCGGATATCGGAATGCGGAAGCGTCGGCGCGGTGTCGTGAAGCTGCTTCAGGCTCTGTTCGACCGCTGTAAACAGGCGTTGTGCCGTCCTGCTGCGCGGTCTGCGTGTGATATAGCGGATTTCGCCATGCGAGGAATCATGCGATTGAATATGAATTTCCGGGTAATACAATAGCGTCAGATAATTCGCGCGGCACGTACCCGTGAAGGTGCGGCCGTTCTGCGCTGTTTCATGGTGAAGGTGGTTGATGAATAGATGGCCTTCCTCCGTGTGTATGGTCAGGTCAAATAGGGATTCCGGCGGCGGGGCATGAAGATTCCACTCGTCCCCGTTTTGCGCGGGCAGGTACGGGTACCATCCGCCATTGAGGCATAGCGCCCCCTGGTGTGCGCCGAAGGGGCCGTAGCGCTCGGGGATGGTCACTTCAAACTCGATGCTGATGTCCGCGTGCGCGCCGGCGGGCAGGGGGTCGGGAAGCGAGACTTCGACCACAACACCCGTCTCGAAAGGGGAATCGGCATGCGCCGCAATCGAACATGCTCGTCCGTCGGCCGTAACCGACTTCAAACGCATCCCGCCCAAACTGACGCGACGCGGAAAGATCCGCTCGAACAGGTCATCCATCTGCTCGGGGTCGTAGGTCGCAAATCGGTTGGGATAGAGAATCAGCGGGAACGACTTGACCGGCGCTTCCGTCCGGTTAACCCATCGGAATTGGTTCACGCCGGCAAGCCGGCGGGTGACCGGTTTCAAATCAATGTCGATGGTGTACTCCATCGGCGCTTCGCTGTTGCCGGCCACGGCTGGTTGCGTTGTTGGCGTCAGGGCGAGCAGCGCACATAGACCGCCGCAGAGCATGGCAAGGCGCTTGCGGCATGCTATTGCATGTCCGACCGCATTATTCGGTCGCCCGTGTTCAAGGCATGAAAGCGTCATGGCGCAAAAGTGTAGCATGACGAGGCGCGAATCATAAGACAAGAAATCAATGCAGCCGCCGCTCCCGAAGAAATTGTATTTCTTTTGAGCAGGTGCGGCAGTAGCCTGTCGAACTCGAAAGTGGCACGAAGATTCGTTAGCCAAACAGGAAAGGAGTACAGCATGCAGTCATTAACTAGATTATTTCCACATACCGCCGTATCCATGATGCTCGGGGGGGTCATCCTCTTCGGGGCGGCGCCGGCGGCGGACGCCTACGAAGGCGGGCGCGACCGGACGGAACGTGCCGCAGAGTTGCGGGAACGCAGGGCTGAAGCGCGCATGGGCGATCGGGCCGACCTTTCGTTGCGTGGCAAACATGTGGCCTTCCTTGTCGGTGAAGGGTTTCACGACGCCGAAACCTACATCCCCATGGCGTACTTGATGAATCGTGGCGCACGCGTAACGGTCGTCGGTGTCGAGCCGGCTGAGGTGACATCGTATAACAGCGATATCACGATTCACGTGCGGCGTTCGGTGAGTGATGTCAATCCCGATCGCTTCGATGCGCTGGTCATCCCCGGCGGAGAATCGCCCGACTGGTTACGGCAACACTCGGAGGTCGTGTCCTTTGCGGGGGACTTCTTCAATACCGGCAAGCCGGTTGCCGCCATTTGTCACGGACCGCAGGTGTTGATTACGGCGGGCGTATTGGACGGCCGGGAGGCGACCTGTTTTGCCACCGTAGCCGACGAACTGCGTGAAGCCGGCGCTACGTTTGAGGACGAGCCCGTAGTGCGGGACGGCAACCTGATTACCTCCCGTGTGCCGGACGATATCCCAGCCTTTTCGAAAGAGATCAAGAACGCCTTATTAGAATGACCCACAGCAACGCCGCAAGGCGTTGTATCTCCCCCGAACGGCGTCGCTCCTGTGTTGAGCGGCGCCGTTTCCGGGGCGGGGATGCATCGCGCGTCGGCTGCCCGTTTCCGCAAATTCTTTGGCCCATACACGGATGAGTTTGGAAAGAACCTCGCGTAGCGCTCCCAATATGCCGGTCGTCGTGGCGGCGGTGGCTGTCGTCCATCTGCTGGCCATCGGCCTCGCGACCCTTCCGCGCGGTTGCGCTGACACGGGCGACGCCAAGGCCGAAACGCCGGTTCAGGCCGCCGCGCCGGACGATGCGCAGACCCGGTCAACCACGGCCGCTTCACGGACAGCGCAGGATGCGTCCCCTCCCGACGAGCCGCAAACCCGCGTGTACGTCATTGCGCCCGGCGACACGTTATCCGCCGTCGCCCAGCGCCACGGGGTCACGCAACAGGAATTGATCGACCTGAACAACCTGACGAATCCTGACGCCCTGCGGGTGGGACAGGAACTCGTTGTGCCGGATGTAGGTCAACGTCCCGCCGACGAGTCGTCGGACGATTCCGGCGCGGATAACGGATCGTCCGCCTCTTTTCTGGACGAGCGCGATCCCCTGTTGCTTGAAGAACCGTTATACGCCTGGTTCGTCCACAACTCGGAGACATGGGATACCGAACGCTTTACGTACGAATCCACGCAACTACTCAATGAAACGGTCCGCAAACACGACATCCCCGTGATATCGCTCGTAGAGGATTTCCCCGACGCGGCGCCGGCGGAAACCCATTATCTGGACGACGATCAGATCACCTATCCCGTGCGCAGCAAGGCCGGGAATCATCATCTTTACTTCTCCGGCAAGCAGGGGGCCATTCTTTCCGGAGGCTATCTTGAACACTGCTTGCGCCGCGCCATCCGGGACATGGACCGGGGCGCCATGGGGCAGGGCTCGGACGAGCCGCTGCGCTTGTACCTGGTAGCCGACGCCGTCTACGTGTCCGATCAAGTGGTTTATCCGGTGCTCGACCGCCGTCGGGATCGTTTCGAGGAAACGATCGACGGCCTCCCCACCTATTCCCTCCACAAGGCCATGCAGCACATGAGCGACGAGGCCTTGTCGAACTATCTCAGAGAGCAACTGCTCTATACGGGGGGACGGCGTGTCTCTGATCAACATGACATCGGGGCCTTTGACACGGAAGACATTCGCCTCCGCATCTATCGACGCTCCCGAAAGATCGCCTCCACCGGCAACGGACGTTCAGCGGTGGATCTGATCGTGCTCGACAGCGAGGACCTCCGCGCCGGCCTTTCCCGCCGGTAAGTGATCATCCGTGTGCGGGCCGGCCCGACGATCATCATTCTCGGTTAATACTTGATCGAAAACCGGGAAAACCCGTAAGGTCGGCGCCTCCCCTGAACGAAGCGGCCGGTACTGTTTTGCGCCATCAATCGGCCGGGAAAGGAATGCGATGGATATCATACAGGAATATATTGCGAATATCGGGTGGGAAGAAATCATCCTTACGTGTGCGAAACTGCTTTTCATCATGCTGCTCGCATGGGGGGCGATGGGAGTCATTCGCCACTTTCTGCAACGCCTCGAAAAACGCCTGCTGCGCGACAGCCGGCGGGAAGGCGAGCCGCCCAGCGAATCGGTGAAGCGCGTGGAAACCATCACGCGTCTGGTCCGTCAGGCCGTGTACATCCTGTTATGGGTGACGGTCGGCATGATCATCCTTCGCGAGGTCGGCGTGGATATCGCCCCCATTCTGGCCAGTGCCGGCATCCTCGGGTTGGCGGTGGGTTTCGGCGCTCAGAACCTGGTGCGGGACGTGATCGCGGGTTTCTTTATCATCCTCGAAAATCAGGTGCGCGTCAGCGATGTCGCGATTATCAACGGTACGGGTGGATTGGTCGAACGCATCAACTTTCGCACGCTCGTCCTGCGTGATCTGGGCGGGGTGGTCCATGTCTTTCCGAACGGTACCATCAATACCCTCAGCAACCTGACCCGGGAATGGTCGGCGTACGTGTTTGATATCGGCGTCGCGTATAAGGAGGACACGGATCGCGTCATCGATATCATGAAAGAGGTCGGGACGGAGATGAAGGCCGACGATTATTTCGGGCCGTTGATGATCGAAGAACCGGAGGTATTCGGTGTGGACAAGTTTGATTCCTCGGCGGTTATTATCAAGGGCCGCATCAAAACGCAACCGATTCGACAATGGGAAGTCGGGCGCCAATATCTGCGGCGCGTGAAGCAGGCGTTCGACACGCAGGGCATCGAAATTCCGTTTCCTCATCAAACCATCTATTTCGGCGCGAAGAGCAAACCGTTCGAGGTCGAGTTGCTGGAAAAGATCAAAGGACGGGCTGCCGGCGCACCAGATAATTGAGTGGTTCAACGGGTTGCTGAAACCGTGGCGCAGAGTGCGATGCAGGGTTTCGATCGACGCCGGCGCGCGCATCTTGCCGTCCGCCCCCGTTTTGCGGTAGGGTAAGACCATGAAAGAGGTTCTGCATGCCGGCCCTGCGCTTGAGGATGCGCAGGCCGTATTGATACTGGTTCACGGACGCGGCGCGTCGGCCGAGAGTATGCTCGATCTGTACGAGGCGCTCAAGCGTCCGGAGATTGCGGCGATCGCGCCGCAGGCGCCCGGCGGGACGTGGTATCCGCATTCGTTTATGGCGCCCGTGGCCCGGAATCAGCCGTATCTGGATAACGCGCTGCATCGTATACGCGCGCTCGTTCATGACCTGCTTGACCGCGGGATCGCCGCCCAAAGGATAGCCTTGTTGGGCTTCTCGCAAGGCGCGTGTCTGGCCGGTGAGTTTGCCTTGCGCCATCCGCAACGTTACGGCGGGTTAATGATGCTGACCGGGGGCTATATCGGCCCGCCCGGCATTGAGCGCAGCGATACCGGAACGTTTGATGGCATGCCCGCGTTCCTCGGGGTGAATGATCCCGACGCGCATGTCCCGTTCGAACGCGCAAAGGAGACCGCCGACGCGCTCAAGCGGATGAATGCCCGTGTCGAATTGCGTCGCTACCCCGACATGCCGCACACCGTTAACGACGACGAGATCCAGGCGTGTCAACAGTTGTTGGATGGCATCACGACAGGGCCGTAGGGCGCTTGTGTTGCGGCGGCGCCTTGGCCGGCCGGACCACGAAGAAGAGGAGTTTTAAATTTATGAAAGTTACGCGAGTATACGCCGACTCATCAGGTGAAACACATTTCGAGGATATTGAAATGAAACTGGCGGATGCCGGTCCGATCGGGCGCCTGTCTGAGCCCGTGCCGGTCGGGAAATTGGTATTCCGGAAGAACGATCCCCACTACGATTATGATTGGCACAATGCACCGGCAAGACAATATATCGTCCTGCTTGACGGAGCCATTGAGCTGGAAGTGTCCGACGGCGAAAAACGCGTATTGCAGGGCGGCGAAATCCTGTTGATGGAGGACGTGACCGGTAAAGGACATCGAACCAGACACGTGGAACCGAGGGAACGAAGATCGCTATTTATCGTGCTCGACGATCAATAACCTGAACCCTGACCCCTGAATACATCATGAAACCAACGCTACCAGGCATTCATCACGTAACCGCCATTACCGCGGACGCACAGCAGAACATCGATTTCTATACCGGCGTGCTCGGACTCCGCATGGTTAAGGTAACGG
Source organism: Kiritimatiellia bacterium (assembly GCA_007136425.1). Taxonomy (GTDB): domain Bacteria; phylum Verrucomicrobiota; class Kiritimatiellia; order SLAD01; family SLAD01; genus SKZA01. The sequence goes on along the minus strand of SLGY01000197.1, from coordinate 6,427 downwards.
TGAACTTCGATGATCCGACCACGTATCACTTATATTACGGTGATGAGTCCGGCCGACCCGGATCCGCCATGACGTTCTTTGCGTGGCAGGGCGCGCGCCGGGGCCGTATCGGTCCCCCGCAAGTGACGGTGACCGGTTTCGCCGTGCCCGCTGCCGGGCTGGAGTACTGGCGCGAACGATTGAATGAGCACGGGGTGCGCGGTATAACGGAGGAGCAGCGGTTTGATGATCGCGTGCTCACGTTCCGTGATCCGGACGACATGCGTCTGGAACTCGTTGCCACCCGGGAACCCGGCGGGGATGCGCCGGCGCGCGGGCCCGTGCCGCCGGAATATGCCATTCGCGGTTTTCACGGCGTCACTATGGCGGAGCTGGGACCTGAGCCGACCGCTGCCCTGTTGACGGATGTGATGGGATTCAGTGAAGAGGCGACCGATAACGGTCGTACCCGGTACCGCGCCGGAGGCGGTAACCCGTATGCGTCCGCGGTCGATGTTGTCGAAGCGGACGCGGCGTCGCGTGGCTTCAACGGGGCTGGCACGGTGCATCATGTGGCGTTCCGGGCGCCGGACGACGCGCAACAGATCGCGTGGCAATCGGCGATCGCAAAACGTGGGTTGGGCGTGTCGCCGGTCATGGACCGTTGTTACTTTCATTCGATCTATTTTCGCGAGCCGGGCGGCGTGCTGTTTGAGATCGCCACGGACGGCCCGGGCTTCGCGGTGGACGAGTCGTCGGAGGCGCTGGGCCAGGCGTTGCAGCTCCCTGCATGGATGGAGCCCGACCGCGCGAAGCTGGAGAAGGCGCTTCCGCCCCTGCGCCTGCCCGAATGGCTCCAAGATTAATATGCGGGCACGTGAGCGGGTGAGCAGACACAAAAGGAGCCGGTGAATATGCGCTATGTGAGAATGGATATGTTGGGGGCGGCGAGTCTTCCAACGCCGATCTCAAACCGATGCCAGTTTGTGGGAGAGGACGCGTGGATTCGCCATACCGTGGAGGTGCGCAATGGGGCGGCGCCGGACGATGAGTTGCTGTTTCCAAAGGCCGGCCCCCGCGAAAAGATATTCTTCGATCCGTCGGATTGTCGGGCCGCGATTGTTACCTGCGGCGGCTTGGCGCCCGGCCTGAACAGTGTCATCCGGTCCATCGTGACCGAGCTGCATTTCCATTACAAGACGCCTACGGTGTGGGGCATCCGAAAGGGGTACCTGGGGCTGAACCCGGAAGCCGGATTGGCGCCGATCGAGCTGACGCCGGAAATGGTGGACGACATCCACACGGAAGGCGGGACTATTCTCGGTTCGTCGCGTGGTCGTCAGGATACGAACGTGATGCTCGATCATATGGTTGAACAGGGCATTAACCAGTTGTACTGCATCGGCGGCGACGGCACCTTACGGGCTGCGACGGAGATGGCGGAGGAAATCGCCGCGCGCGGGCTGGCGATCGCCGTCGTGGGCATTCCGAAGACGATTGATAACGATGTGTACTACTGCGATCGCACCTTTGGATTCGATACGGCCGTGGACGCGGCGCGGGACGTGTTGGAAATCGCGCATGTGGAGGCCAAGGGGGTGGATCGCGGAATCGGTCTGGTCAAATTGATGGGGCGCGATGCAGGCTTTATTGCGTCGGGCGCCACGATTGCCAGTCAGAAAGTGAACTACACGCTCATTCCTGAGTTGCCTTTCGAATTGGACGGTCCGAACGGGTTCTTCGCCGAACTGGAGAGGCGCATGGATGCGCGCGATCATGCGTTGATTGCCGTGGCCGAAGGTGCGGGACAGGACTTGTACGATGAAGCGGACTTGGGCGCGGACGCGTCCGGAAACCGGCGGTACGGTGATATTGGGCATCTGCTACGCGACAGGATCAGTGCCCACTTCAAAGCCATCGGCAAACCGGTTGAAGTCAAATACATCAATCCGAGCTATATGGTCCGGGGCATACCGGCCAACAGTGAAGACAACATCCTTTGTGATCGGCTGGCGCGCGATGCCGTCCATGCCGCCATGGCGGGCATGACCTCGTGCATGGTTTCCCTCATCAATAATTTTATGGCGTATGTGCCTCTATCCATGGCGACAGGGCGAAAACGCCGAGTCGATCCAGCGGGTCCGCTCTGGCAAGCCGTCCTGGCTGCCACCGGCCAACCACCGCGATTTTCTGCCTAGCCCGCCGGGCGGGTGGGGCTTGTTCATTTCCCTCCTTTCTGGTTAACTCCACACGAACGTTATGGACAAGAAAACAAGGCGAGGCATGGAGGGCGAGTCTCTCGCCTCCGCGAAGACCCTACGGCGCGACGCGCTCGCCGAGCCGGGTTTTACTAATCGTCTCACAATTGAATGGAGTCGGGACTGGCTTTGTAGGGGCTTCGCTTGCGAAGACCGATCCGTGTCGCGCGGGTCTGTCACGGCACGCCGCAAGCGGCGGCCCTACAACTTCTGTAAAGACTATTGTGAGACGATTAGTAAGATAGGTTCTAACAAAAGAGGAACGGAAGTATGAAAGTGGTATTGGCGTATTCGGGCGGGTTGGACACGTCCGTCATTATTCAATGGCTGTTGGACGAGTATAAGGCGGAAGTAATCGCCTTCTCCGCCGATCTCGGCCAGGAAGAAGAATTGACGGGGTTGGACGAGAAGGCGAAGAAAAGCGGGGCGTCCAAGGTTTATATCGACGATTTGCGCGAGGAGTTTGCCCGGGATTTTGTGTTCCCCATGATTCGCGCGGGCGCGATCTACGAATCGGGTTACCTGCTCGGCACGTCCATCGCTCGGCCCCTGATCGCCAAGCGCATGATCGAGATCGTGCGAGAAAACAATGCGGAAGCCATCAGCCACGGCGCGACCGGTAAGGGCAACGACCAGGTCCGCTTCGAGGTGACCGCCTACGCGCTTGAACCCAATATCAAGGTGATCGCTCCATGGCGCGAATGGGCCTTCAACTCTCGCACGGACCTGATCAACTACGCAAAGCAGCATGGCATTCCCGTTCCAGTGACGGCCAAAAAGCCTTACAGCATGGACCGGAACCTGTTGCATCTCAGTTTTGAGGGCGGGATCCTTGAAGATCCGTGGGTCGAGCCGCCGAAAGATATGTTTAAACTGTCCGTCGCGCCCGAAGACGCGCCGGACGAAGCCGAGGAGGTTGTGATCGATTTCGAGCGGGGCGACGCCGTGGCCGTAAACGGTACACGAATGAGTCCGCTTGAAGTCATGTTGACCCTGAATACGTTGGGCGGCAAACACGGTGTCGGTCGTATCGATCTGGTGGAAAACCGGTTTGTCGGTATGAAGAGCCGCGGCGTATATGAAACGCCCGGCGGCACGATTCTGTACCGCGCGCGCGAGGCCGTGGAACAATTGACCATGGACCGCGAAGTCATGCATCTGCGTGACGGACTGGTGTCGCAATACGCGAAGCTGGTGTACAACGGGTTCTGGTTCGCGCCCGAGCGCGAGATGTTACAGGCCGCCGTGGATCAGGCGGCGGCAAGCGTGAACGGGACGGCGCGCCTTAAACTATACAAAGGCAACTGCATCGTCGTGGGGCGTCGTGCGGAGAAGTCGCTCTACGACCCGGAAATCTCGACGTTCGAAGCCAGCGACGCGTATGACCAGAAAGACGCGGAAGGCTTCATCAAGCTAAACGCCCTCCGCCTGCGCATCCGCGCGGCAATGAGGAAGAATGGAGGGATGGACTGATGGAGGAATGGACTGATGGACGGATGGAGGAATGGATGATTGAATGGTTGATGGAAGTGCGCGGGCATTCGGACTTCCCATCCGTCCACCCGTCCAACCGTCCATTCGTCCAACCATCCATTCGCCCAACCGTCCATCTTTTCTGATCATGCAAAGTCATTTCAAATATCAGCATGGGGAACTATGCGCTGAGAATATCCCGGTCGCTAAACTGGCGGCCGAATTCGGGACGCCGCTGTATGTCTACAGTCGCTCGCATCTGATCCGCCAATATCGCGCATTGGCCGATGCGATGAAGGCGGTCAGTCCGCAGATTTATTTCGCCATCAAATCCAACTCGAATCTTGCGGTAATCCGGACCCTGGCGGATCAGGGCGCCGGTGCGGACGTGGTTTCCGGCGGCGAATTGTATCGCGCGCGCAAGGCGGGCGTGGCGGCGGACCGGATTGTTTTTGCCGGTGTCGGGAAGACCGTGGCAGAAATCGATTATGCCCTGAAAGAAGGCATTAAGTTTTTTACCGTTGAATCCGAGGCCGAGTTACAGCGCATTTCGGAGCGGGCGGAGCAGACGGGCAGAACAGGGCGGGTGGCCATTCGCGTGAATCCCGACGTCGATCCGAAGACGCACACGTACACCAGCACCGGTAAAGCCGAGAACAAGTTCGGTGTTGACCTGCTGCGCGCGGAAAAGGCGTACGATATCGCCGCACGATTGCCGGGCCTCGAGGTGTCGGGATTGCACATGCATTTGGGGTCGCCCATCATGACGCCGACGCCTTATGTGGAGGCGTTGCGCAAAGTGCGCCCGATGTGCGAGGAACTGAAAGAGCGGATGCCGACGTTCAAACACCTCGATATCGGCGGTGGATTGGGCATTGCGTACCGCTACGATCAGGACCCGCTTGATCCGCGCGACTTTGCCTCCGCCGTATTGCCTTTGTTGCACGGACTGGATCTGCAAGTGGGGATGGAGCCCGGCCGGTTCATTACGGGCAACGCCGGGATCCTCGTGACGCGCGTGGAATACATCAAACCCAATCCCCAAAAGCAGTTTGTTGTCGTGGATGCCGCCATGAACGATCTGCTTCGCCCCCCGCTGTATGAAGCGCATCACGAAATCATTCCTGTCGTGCAGTCGACGGAACGCATCTACGGCGATGTGGTCGGGCCCATTTGCGAGTCGGGCGATTTCATGGCGCAGAACCGCGAACTGCCCGCCGTTCAGCAAGGCGACCTCTTGGCGGTGCTCAGCGCGGGCGCGTACGGGTTCGTGATGGCGTCGAATTACAACAGCCGCGGCCGCGCCGCGGAAGTGATGGTGGAGGCGGACCGGATGGAATTGGTGCGCGCACGCGAAACGTGGGACGATCTGCTGCGCGGCGAATCCATTCCGAAATGGTGATCGGCCCCAGACGCGTTTTCCAATCTTCTCTGTCGTTTTGGAGGGACGCGCTCCTGCGCGTCCGGGCACGCGGATCCGCCTCCGCAAGGCTACGGCGGGACGAGAGCGTGCCCCTCCATGCGGCAATCTCCCCCATGTTCCTGTTCGAAAATCCGTATTGCGACCCGTGCCCGTACCCGATAGAGTGGATTGAGATGGTTTGGAAATTGAAGTGTCGCAAGGTCAATGACAGCGGGCTTCGCGAGCGAAGCCCCTACAGGGGCGTTGATCTCTTGTAGGGGCCGCGCTTGCGCGGACCGAATGTCAGACACGGGGGGACGGTAATTCTTGTAGGGGCCGCGCTTGCGCGGACCGAGTGTCAGCCACGCCAATAAAGAGAAGCATGGGTAACGATGTTTAAGGGAACCTATACCGCAATTGTTACGCCGTTCACCAGCGGCGGGGAAGTAGACTACGACGCCTTGGGCCGACTCGTCGACGCGCAAATTGAAGAGGGCGTGGACGGGCTTGTTCCCGTGGGGACCACCGGGGAGTCGCCGACCCTCAGCATGGAGGAGCACCACAAAGTCATCGAGCAGGTCATTGAGCGCGCGGCGAAACGAGTGAAGATCATCGCGGGCACGGGCGCGAACGCCACTGCTGAGGCGCTGGCGCTGACGGCGCACGCGAAAGAGGCGGGTGCGGACGGCTGCCTGCAGGTCACGCCGTACTACAATAAACCGAGCCAGGCGGGTTTGATCCGGCATTTCACGGCGGTGGCCGATCTCGATTTGCCGGTGGTGTTGTATAACATTCCGGGCCGAACGAGCCGTGCGTTGACGTTGGAGACCGTGATCGAGTTGGCGCAACATCCTTCAATCGTGGCGATCAAGGAGGCGGCGGGCGATGTGGATCGAGTCAGCCAATATGCGCAGGCGTCCGACATCGCCGTGCTTTCCGGGGACGACGGTTTGACGCTGCCCATGATGGTGGTCGGGGCGGTCGGTGTGATCAGTGTGGCCGCCAACGTGGCGCCCGCCAAGGTGGCGGGGATGGTACGTGCGGCGTTGGAAGGGCGCTGGGATGAGGCGCGCGCCTTGCATCGGGAGCTCTACCCGCTGTTTACGGACCTGTTTATCGATACCAACCCGGTGCCCGTCAAGGCGGCGCTGGCCATGATGGGGCGAATGGAGGAAGTGTATCGCCTCCCGCTGTGCACAATGACCGACGCACAGAAGGAGAAGTTGAGGGGGACCTTGAACGCGCTGGGGTTGATGTAAACGATGAAGGGCAAAGGGACGCAGGGATCAAGAATCGAAAATCGAAAATCGAAAAT
>SLGY01000150.1 GCA_007136425.1 Kiritimatiellia bacterium | reverse complement strand
GTCAGAAGTTAGAAGTCAAAGTCATATCGAGCGCCAATTACTGTCGGTCCTTCAGGAGCACAGCCCCGCCCGCCTCGCTTCAGGGTCGGCGATATCTCATGCGGGCTGGAGGAGGGCCGAGATTCCTCGACTCCGTCCCTCGACAAGCTCGGGACTCCGCTCGGAATGACCCTCTCTTCTCAGTCAACTTCTTATGTCTCCCGTCTTACCTACTTACTTCTCACTTTTCACTTCTTACTTCTTACTTTTCACTTCTTACTTCTTACTTCTTACCGTCTCAGCGGATACCGGGTCGAGCGGATTATATTCCGTACGCCCCGATTCATGCGGCAAATGCAGTGATTTTTTTGTTGCTCAAACGTTTCTATTGATTTATGGTTACGTGGATTTCAGGAGTGAAGGGTTCGTGTTTTATTACAACCGCTAACAACCAAGGAGAAATCCGTCATGCGTAAGTTCATTCTTTCCTGCACAGTATTCGCCGCGCTATGCGTGTTTTCCGTCATGACGCACGCCACGCAACTAGCGTACGACGACGCCACCAATTACGGCGCGGGCTGGACCAATAACTCGAATGGGGGATTCGGCTTCGAGGCATGGGAAATCACGTCAAATGATGGAGGCCAGTTTATCGGTGATGCGGGGGAGCAAGGACCGAATAATGAACCGCTGAACACCAATGACCTGTCGTTTGCCCTATGGGCCGATGACTTCATCAACGCGGATCGTGACTTCGACGCGGCGCTGCAAGAAGGCAACGTTTTCTCCTTTTCGCTCGCCTTCCAGTGGGATAACGGAAATCGCGGGTTCGACCTCTACGCGGATGAAGCCCAGGTCTTTAATTTCAATATCAATGACGGGGGCTATTCCTGGACGGACGGCGGTTCGGCGCCCATGACGGAATGGGAAGGCGCACGCGAAGACGGCGTCCTGATCCATGTGGAGTTCACAGCGACGGCGTCAGGTTTTGATTATGCCTTCGAGAGTCCGCAGGACACCAATCTCAATGTCTCCGGCTCAATTGCCTCGTCTCCCATAGACGGTTTCCGTATGTATGTCTCCGGCGCCGGAGGCGGCACGGGTGGTAATATGTTTTTCAACAACTTGGAGATTCTGGAAGGCGAAGTGCCCCCTCTCCGCTTCATCGACGGCGAAGCCACTCCGGAGACAACGGGCGACATCGTATTCACCTTGCAGCGCACCGACGATGGGGACGGCGAAGATCAAGTGGACCTTTCCAGCAGCAATGAGGACGCGGTAACCGTGCCCGCCTTGGTCACGTTTGCCGAGCTGGCCGATGACGTTACGTTCACGGGCACGGTCGTCAGCGTAACCGAAGGTGGCGCCACCATTTTCGCAAGCAACACCGTAACCGGTTCCACGGCGCAATTCGACGTGAATCCGCAACCGCCCACACTGTGGATCGACGGCCCGTTCGATGTGTTTGAACTCGGCACCGAGGAATATACGCTCAACCGGCTCGGCGCCGTGGGCGACGATATCGTTTTCAGCAGCACGGACACCAATGTCCTCACCGTGCCGGCGATGGAAAGCTTCGATGTCGGTGAGAACGCGTTGACGTTCGACGTCGATATTGTCGGTTTCGGCTTTGCCCAGATCGTCGCCTCCAACGAGGCCAGCGGCGCGTGGGCGGATTACGGCGTAAATGTGAATCCGCCGTCCCTGACCCTGACCGGTCAGGACTCGATTCGCGAAGGATTGACCCGTGAATACACACTCACACGTGTCGGCCCTGTCGGGGATACGGTGACCCTCTCCAATTCGGCGCCCGCTGTCCTGGACATTCCCGCTTCGGTGGACTTCCCGGCGGAGGAAGACGTCGTGACGTTTGCGGCGGAAGCGCTCTCGGTTGGTTCCGCGACGATCTTCGGCTATAACGCCGACGCCACCGGCGCGCCGATCGTGGTAGCGGTCACGGAAACACCGGTCGGGATCTACGACGAAGGTTCGTTCTATACCGGCGGCTGGACCAACGGCAGCAACGAAGGAGTCGGCTTCGAAGAGTGGAGTTTCAATCATATCCAGGATCCCGAAGGCGATCCGGCGTCATTCGCGGGCGTGTTCATCGGCGATCCGGCGTTTGCCGGCATCAGCGGTATGGATGCGGAATCGTTCGGGTTCTTCGCCAACCCGGCGGGGTCGGGCGCCAACGCCGAGGTGGCTCGTGCACTGAGCGATCCATTGACTCCGGGCGACACGTTCCGGTTCCAGTGGGGCCTGCATTTCGACAGTAACGATGAAGCCTCCAATCGCGGCTTCAATCTGCTGGCCGATACGAATCAACTGCTCAACGTTAACATGGGCAATAGCGCCGTAATCACGATCAGCGGTGCCTTTGGGGCCACCAACTTGTTTGAGGAGTTCGGATCTCAAGCCGTGTTGCTCCACTTCGAATACGTGGAAGACGGGAGCATTCGCGTTTGGGGTACCGGCCGCGACGGCGTAGAAGAGTTTGACGAAACGCTCGCCGTTGCTTCCGGCGCGCCGGACAACTTTGCGTTCTATTTCAACGCGACGGATGCGGCGACGGATGAACGCCAGATGTATGTCAACAATCTTCAGGTCCTGGAGACCGAGGACACTACCGACGGCATCCCGAATTCGTGGTGGGACACGTTCGGCATCCCGGAGCCAGACCGTATTGCCGACGAGGATTTCGACGGCGACGGGACGACGAATTGGGAGGAATGGATTGCGGGAACCGATCCGACCGATAACACGTCGACCTTCGATAACACCATTGCGGTCGTGCCCGTGCTGGATGCTACGGAAAATACCCTGACGCTGATGTCCGGCGAGCCGACCTTCGAGGATCGCCGTTACGACGCTTATTGGACGGAGGACCTTACCGAGGAGCCGCAGACATGGACGGCGTACGGTTTGAATGTGCCGGGCAACCCCGATAATAGTGCGGTTGAATTGACCGTCGATATCGACGAGGAAGACGACGGCCGTATCTATCGTACGGGCGTCAGTCTACCGTAAGGCCTGCGCAGACTGAAGTGAGACGGCGCCCCGCCGGATTCGTCCGGCGGGGCGCCTTGTCTGTTGGAGCGTCGGCCTTCGCGAGCGAAGACCCGATCAGAGAATCTGAGCGGAGAGCGTTTGTAGGGGCCGCGCTTGCGCGGACCGAACACCGAAGCCGGGCTTGTATCGTCCGCAAAATAGATTCGACGCTCCCGTCGTTTCGCGCAATATTGCCCGTATGCGCGCAACAACCAAGAGCTGGACGGCCTCGGCGCCCGGGAGCCTCATGCTGATGGGCGAACACGCGGTATTGCACGGTAAACGTGCGCTGGTGTGCGCCGTGGATCGTTTCATGCGTGTGACCGTGACGACGCGGTCCGACCGTGTCGTGCGCATTGTCTCCGCCCTCGGCGAATCGGAAAGTCCGCTGGAACACATCGAGGTCCGTCCCCCGTTTGAATTTCTCTGGTCTGTTCTGCAGCACTATGATGGCGCGTTACCTTCCGGATGCGATGTATGCGTGGAGTCCGACTTTCCGGAGACGATCGGGTTGGGCTCCTCGGCGGCGGTCACAGTCGCTGCGCTGGCGGCCGTTGATGCGTGGATGGGCCGTACTCCGGATCGACGTGCTTTGCACGGGCGCGCCGTGGATACCATTCGCGCGGTGCAGGGCGTCGGCTCGGGCGCGGACGCGGCGGCGAGTGTGTACGGCGGATTGGTCGAGTACCGGGACGTCCCGCGCAAGATCCAGCCGCTGATGGCGTTGCATCCCATTACCGTTATTCATGCCGGTTACAAGACGCCCACGGCCGAAGTCGTCGCGCGGGTAGAAGCCGAACGATTGAAACGGCAAGCCCTGTTCGGCGGATTCTTTTTTGAGATCGACGAGTGTGTCAAGGCCGCCGTCGACGCCATATGCCGGGATCATTGGGCGGAGGTGGGCCATTTGATGGACCGGAACCACGCGTTGATGGAGGCCATCGGCGTGAACGACGAAACGTTGGAACGGATTGTCACGGCGCTGCGCGAGCAGCCGCGGATTCTCGGCGCAAAGATATCCGGCTCGGGCCTGGGCGATTGCGCGATCGGATTGGGGACCGTGGCGGATTGGTCCCATCCGTATCCACTGATCGCGTGCGCCATGACGCACGAAGGAGTACGCGTTGAAGAAGTCTGATGTGGTAAAGGCGTTGTTGTCGGAATGCGCTTGTGAGCCGGGGGCGCGCGGACGGGCGTTCGCCCCCGCGAATATTGCGTTGTGCAAGTATTGGGGAAAACGAGACGAAGAACTGAACCTGCCGATCACCTCGAGTCTGTCGATGTCGTTGGGTGCTTGGGGGGCGACGACGGAGATTGCGCCCCGGGACGGCGCGGACCGGGTTTGGCTGAACGGCGGGGAGCAGCGTCCGGACTCGTCGTTTGCCGCGCGGGTCTCGGCGTATCTCGATTTGTTTCGCACGGATCACGGGTTCGATGTGCGTACCGAGAGCCGTGTGCCCATCGCCGCCGGTCTGGCTTCGTCCGCGTCGGGGTTCGCTGCGTTGGTGCTGGCCTTGAACGAGCTATACGGCTGGGGGCTGGAACGCCGGGCGCTGTCCATCCTCGCGCGTCTGGGCAGCGGCAGCGCGTGTCGTTCGGTACACGACGGATTCGTTGAATGGCATGCCGGATCGCGTGCGGACGGGATGGACAGTTTTGCGGAGCCGCTGGCCCGGACCTGGCCCGAGTTGCGGTTGGGCATATTGGAGGTGTCGGCGGCGGAGAAGGCGATCGGTTCGCGTGCGGGCATGAAAAGCACGGTCGCGACGGGCGCGCTTTACGCGTCCTGGCCCGAGAAGGTCGCCGACGATCTGTTGGAGGTTCATGCCGCTTTGGAAACGCACGACTTTGAGCGGCTCGGCCGCGCGGCCGAATCCAACGCGTTGTCCATGCACGCAACCATGCTTTCCGCGTGGCCGCCCGTCTTGTATTGGCTGCCCGACAGCGTGAAAGCCATGCACGCCGTCTGGGCCGCGCGCGAGAGGGGAGCGCCCGTTTACTTCACCATGGACGCGGGCCCGAACCTGAAACTCTTGTTTCTGGAGTCGGATCGGTCCATTATGGAAAAGGAATTTCCGAATATGCGGATCGTGGAACCAAACGAAAGGGAAGACGCATGAAGAAGGTGGCAATCGGATGCGCGGTGGTGGTCGGCTTGCTGGTGCTCGTCCTCGGGATCGGCGGCTATTATTTCTATTCAAAGTTCATGGCCGACTTTGTTGAATTGGCCGAGATCCCGGCTCTGAACGAGCAGGTTGACGATCAAACAACGTATACCCCGCCGGCGGACGCGCGCATGACGGCGCAACAGGTGGAACGCTATATCGGCGTGCAGCAATTCATTCGGAACGAGCTGGGCGCGCGCTTTCGGGAGCTGGAAGAAAAATACGAAGCGTTGTCGCGCAGCCTGGATGAAGACGACCGGGAGCCGAGCATTCGCGAATTATTCGAGGCTTGGGGGGACGTCGTCTCGCTGGTCATGGACGCCAAGCGCGCGCAAGTGGACGCGTTAAACGATGCGGGCATGTCCTTGAGCGAATACTATTGGATTCGGCAGCAGACCTTGCTGGCGCTGGGCTACGGCTCGTTCGCGTGGAATCTGGAAGCGTTGGCGGAAGATCCTTCCGTGATGTTATCGCCCCCGTCTCCCGAAGAGGCGACGGAGCTGGAGGCGGCGCAGCATAATCGGGCGCTGTTGCAGGAACACGAAGACACCATTGAAGAGTGGCTGGCGCTTAGTTTCTTCGGACTCTAG
>SLGY01000222.1 GCA_007136425.1 Kiritimatiellia bacterium | reverse complement strand
TACCCGGCAATACTGTGTCGACACTCGTGTGTCTGCATCGCTATGTGCTGCCCGCATTGGAGACTGCGTTGCAAGCGTCGGCCCGGCCGCGCGTCCTGGTCCGACTCAAGGAAGCCATCCGCTTTACGCCCCCCCTCACGGGCTTCGTTCCCGTACGACTGGAATGGAACCCGGACGGGCATTGTCTTGCCCTCCCTCTCGAAACGAACACCTCGGGCGATTTCGCGTCGCTGGGCGCCAGTGACGGATTCGTCGAATTGCCCGAAGGCAAGGATGTCTATCCGGCGGGCGAACCGGTACACTACGTGGCATGGAGCTGATATGGAATTGACTCACCTTAACAAAGACAATCAACCCGTCATGGTCGATGTCGGCGATAAGCGCGTCACGCGCCGCACGGCCACGGCGCAGGCCGCAGTTCTTTTCCCGCCGGGCCTGTTGGACCGACTTGAGCGAACGGCGGACGGAGAACAGCGCAGCCCCAAGGGGCCGATAACGCAAACGGCGATTCTGGCGGGCATTGCCGCCGCGAAGAAAACCAGCGAATTGATTCCCCTCTGCCATCTTATTCCGCTGGACAATTGCCGTGTGGAAATCCGGACGCAAGGATCGGACCAACTCCTGATCCAGTGTATCGCACGGGCCACGCATAAGACCGGAGTGGAAATGGAAGCCTTGACCGGCGCCGCGATCGCGGCGCTGACGGTCTATGATATGTGCAAGGCGCTCTCGCATCGTATTGTGATCGAGAACATAAGACTGATCGAGAAAACCGGTGGAAAGAGCGATGTTCATGATGATGCGCATTGAGGTCACTTACTACGCCATGCTGAAGGAACAGCGCGGTTGTGCAGCCGAAATCATCCAAACGGGGGCCCGCAACGCCGGCGCCCTCTATGAAGAGCTTGCGAACACATATGGTTTCCGGTTCCCGAAAGAACGCTTGAAAGTGGCCCGCAACGATGCATTCGTCGATTGGTCCACGCCCTTGGAGGATGGGGATCGCGTCGCCTTCATCCCGCCGGTAGCCGGAGGTTGACCATGTTTACCTTATCGGACTGCAGCATTACCGCGCATCCTTGGTTACAGGAATGCGCGCACGAACACGCCGGCGCACTGGCGACCTTTGAAGGTCGGGTCCGGTCACTCAATCAGGGACGTGCCGTGACGCGTCTTGAGTACGAAGGCGCGGAGGCACTTGCGAAGAATGAATTTGCCAAGATCGAAAAAGAAGCCTTGTCGCATTTTGACATCATCGAAGTCCGCTGCATTCATCGCGTAGGTTTATTGGAAATCGGCGATACCGCCGTCTGGATCGGTGTTCTCGCCGCGCATCGGGGTCCCGCTTTCGACGCCTGTCGCTACGTAATCGACGAGCTGAAAAAGCGTTTGCCCATCTGGAAGAAGGAACATTACACCGACGGCGACTCCGGCTGGATCAACGCCCCGTAAGCCAATCCTTGTGGCACATCTCTTATGCAAATTATTGTCACACGTGTGACAATAATTCGTCATAAAGAAACTGAGGAATGGCCCGAGTTTGTGGTGCGGCCCGGAGACGTCGACAGGCTACTTGTTAAATGCTAAACGTTTTAAGCAAACGCCCGGCCTTGGAAAGTACTGTGACTCGCTGACGCCAAGCGCGTTTCCCCATATAGCCGTATGGCAACAAACAATGTGGCAGTAATGGATCATCTGTCACTGCCTCCAACCACGCCATACGCTCCCGTTCGGCCCAGCGACGTAACCGTTTAGCTGCCGCCTCATGATCCAGCGTTTCGAAGGGACATTGTGCAAGAACCTGAAGATAACGGGAATAGTTCCCATTAATCCTGCTAAAACGCCAGGCACCGGAAACGATTTGTTTGTTTGTTTCTCCCGCACAGGGTTGGGCGTCGAGGAGAATCAATGACTCCACATTTATCGCTTCCCGCTTCAGCAGCTCCTTTTCCTCCTCCATGGGATCAGGCGTGATCCACATGCTGTCCTGCAGGCAACCGAAACCTTGATGCTTCAAATATCGATGGAGGCGTTGTCGGCGGGTGTTCTGTTCGACCGGAATATCGAACGCAACCAACCGCCATCTCCCATCCCACGTCCGCGCCCACTGCTGCTCAGGATCGCGCCCGCCCAACGCCTGAATACGCCCTTTCTCGGACAGTCGATAGATTCGGGCGTCCGGCCGACCGACATCACGCTCTATGAGCTCCCTCTTTGCCAACTCCGCAGCTTGACGCGTCAGACCATTTTTATACACCCACGCCTCATATGAATCCGACAAATCACGGAACATGGGTTGCGACAACCTGTCCGCCGTCCACAGTAGGAGGTGCATCAACTCCTTGGTTTTGGGTTTCATTATGAACTTGATACCCTATTCTGCCCTCTTGAGTATACGAATAAATGTCACACGTGTGACATTTATTTGCATGCCCTCAGCAAGGAAAGATGCTAGTTTCTGAGATACGGGGGGTCGAGAGTACGCAAATACAAAGGGGCTATGGCCCTGCCGGTTCGCTGACGGCCGCTTGCGCCTGAGCGACGCGCTTGCGGCGCGTGGCGTTCAGCACTTTCTTGCGTAAACGCAGGGCCTTGGGAGTGGCCTCGATGTATTCATCGTCCGCAATATATTCAATGCTGCGTTCCAAGGACATGCGAACAGGCGGTTCGAGCGGCGTTACCTTCCCTTCCCCCTGGCTGCGCACATTGGACAGCGCCTTGGTGCGAGTCGGATTGACCGGCAAGTCCTCGGCGCGCGCGTTTTCCCCAATGATCATCCCTTCATATACCTCGTCGCCCGGCCCGATGAAGAGACGGCCCCGATTCTGCAACGTCTCAAGCGAATAGTAAGTCGCCATACCGTATTCGATCGCCACCAACGTCCCCGTAAATCGTGTCCGGATCGCGCCCGCGTAAGCACCGTATTCCTTGAACATGTGCGACAAGGCAGCGCGACCGCTGGTCAGATTAACCAGATCCGTTTCGAAACCAATCAGGCCGCGCGTCGGTATGACACATTCCAGTCCAACCCCGTGCGCATGATGTTTCATGTCCACAATCTGCGCCTTGCGCGTGGCCAGATTCTGCATAATGTCCCCCATGCATTCGTCCGGCGTTTCGATCCAGAGCGATTCATAAGGCTCCAAGGTCTTTCCCGCTTCCTTATGCAGAATCACTTCCGGCCGGGATACGAGCAGCTCGTATCCTTCACGGCGCATGGTCTCTACCAACACGGCGATCTGCATCGCACCGCGCGCACTGACCAGAAACACGTTGGCCTGATCGGTGTCCTCAATGCGCAGCGAAATATTCGTCCGCGTCTCCCGTAACAACCGCGCACGCAACTGGCGGGTCGTCACATATTTCCCGTCCCGCCCGACCAACGGACCGTCATTTACACAGAAACGCATTTGAATCGTGGCCGGATCGATTTCAACAAACGGAATGGGCTCCGCTTCAGGATCGGCGGACAAGGTCACCCCGATTTCCACCTCGTCGAAGGCCGCCACCCCGATAATATCGCCCGCCGTGCCGCCGGTATATTCGGAAGAACCCGCGCCCTTGAAGTGGAACAGCTTCATCACCGCCCCGCTTTCACGACGTCCATCCTTGTGTATGCAGGTAATGCGGTCCCCCGCCTTGATCGACCCGCCCAAGACTTTGCCGACGGCGATCCGGCCCACATAATCATTCCAATCCAGGTTGCTGACCAACATGGTGAACGGCGCGTCAGGATCGGCCACTGGTGCAGGGATGTACTCGATAACCGCATCCAGCAACGGCCGCATATCTCCGGGATCATCGTCAAGGTCGCGAAGGGCAATGCCGTCCTTAGCGCTGGTATAAATGAACGGTGCGTTAAACTGTTCCTCCGTCGCATGCAGTTCCAGCAACAATTCCAGCACCTGATCGTGTACTTTCACCGGATCCGCGTGTTCGCGATCGATCTTGTTGATGACAATGATCGGTTGAAGTCCGTGCTGGAGGGCCTTGCGCATCACAAATCGAGTTTGCGCCTGCGGACCTTCGTAGGCATCCACCACCAACAGAACGCCGTCGACCATTTTCATGATGCGCTCCACCTCGCCGCCGAAATCGGCGTGGCCGGGCGTGTCAACCATGTTGATCGTGACACCGTGATAATGGACGGCAGCATTCTTGGACTTGATGGTAATGCCCTTTTCGCGTTCCAGGTCCATCGAGTCCATAACCCGGTCTTCGATTACCTGATTGGTGCGGTACGCGCCGCCGTCACGGAGCAGTTTGTCCACCAGCGTGGTCTTGCCGTGATCGACGTGCGCAATTATAGCGATATTTCGGATCGGAATCATAAGGTACGAACCTGCCTCCTGCAGGGGCGCGCCAATCTACCCCATCCGTCCTTGATGGCAAGTTTTATTCGCGCCTTACTTACGATTCACCATCCAAGCGGAGAACTCCTCAAGAAAGCGTATGAAATCAGGGAGATGTTCGGATGGGAAGGCGTACTTATCTTCAGCCCCTTCCAATGTCCTCTTAAAACACGCCAACCATACCCGTCGGGCGGACTCGTCGATGGGAAACGGCATGTGCCGGGCTCGCATCTGGGGCGGTCCGTAAAGTTCATGATAAAGGGGCGGTCCGCCCAATAGCCCCACCAAAAATGCCGCGATCCTTTTAGACGCCGCAGGCATATCGTCACTGAACATCCAGCGAATTTCCGATCGCTCCAGTTCGCCATAGAAATCCGCACACATCCGGAAGATGTTTTCGCGGCCCATCACGCCGAAAATGGCCTTGCTCGGCCCGGCGCCCTGGGGCGGGCCGCCGGGGGGCACGTAGAATGAGGGATCATGGTGTGGCGTCTTGTTCATCATGGATCATCGATTATGACGATTTCTCTTCCGCCCGAAATCCTGAACAGACTTGTCGGGCATTTGCTTGAAAGACGTTAAACGCTATAGTACGGAACGACAAACAGAAAGGGCATACCCCATCATGAACATACTGGTCAGCGGCGCGTCGGGGCTGGTGGGCTCCCGGCTGGTAAAACAACTGGAAAAGGACGGACACAAGACGCAACGATTGTCTCGAAACAAGTCATCCGACGCGTATTGGGATTCCGCAACCTATCAAGTGACCCCCTCTGCCGCTCTAGATGACCTTGACGCCGTTATCCACCTGGCCGGGGAATCCATTGTCGGGCGCTGGACCGCCGGAAAGAAAGAACGCATTTTTCAGAGTCGCGTACAGAGCACGACCGCACTGGCGCAAGCCCTGGCTGCGCGCCAGGAAAAGCCCGATGTCTTCATTGTGGCTTCGGCTATCGGCTATTACGGCGATCGCGGAGAGGAAACGCTCACGGAAAAGAGCATCGCGGGCGAAGGCTTTCTTTCCGAGGTTTGCAAGGCATGGGAAGCGGCGGCCGATCCCGCGCGGGCGGCCGGCATTCGCGTGGTGCATCTGCGTTTCGGAATGTTGCTCAGCCCGGCCGGCGGAGCGCTGAAAACCATGCTCACGCCATACAAGCTGGGGCTGGGCGGTCGGATCGGTTCAGGCGCCCAATATGTCAGTTGGGCCTCGCTAACCGATGCCGTTGGATCAATCACCCACGCCCTCAACAACACATCCATCGAAGGACCGATCAATGTCGTCTCGCCGAATCCGTGCACCAACATGGAGCTGACCAAAGCGCTCGGGGCGGCGTTATCCCGTCCGACCGTCTTCCCCGTGCCGCCCTTCGCCGCGCGCATGGTCTTTGGTGAAATGGCGGACGCCTTATTGCTGGCGAGTCAGCGGGTGC
>SLGY01000090.1 GCA_007136425.1 Kiritimatiellia bacterium | reverse complement strand
TGGGCTTGGCGCAACCGCCGCGCGTGATTGAGACGTATGACATTTCCAATATTTCGGGCACATTCGCCGTCGGCAGCATGGTGTGTGCGGTGGACGGTTTGCCGCAGCGCAATCGGTATCGCCTGTTCCGTATTAAAACGGTGGAGGGCAGTGACGATCCGCGCATGATGGCGGAGGTGATCCGGCGCAGGTATGCGCGTGTGCTCCAAGAAAAGGGAGCGCTGCCCGATCTCGTGATTGTGGACGGGGGCATTACACAACTGCGCGCCGCACGCGCGGAACTGGATTGCTTGGGATTGTATGACCTTCCGGCTATCGGTTTGGCTAAACGGCTTGAGGAACTCTATCCGATGGCAATGGCGTACGAGCGGAAGGGGTATCCGGAGGCGGACACGGTGCGGACGCCGATTCGATTGGCGGAAGACACGCCCGCCCTGAACGTGTGCAAGCAGATACGCGACGAGGCGCATCGGTTCGCCCTGACGTATCATCGTCGTCTCCGTATGAAACGACTTCGTGAATCGCTCCTGGATGACGTGCCCGGCATTGGGCGCAAGCGCAAGGAACTGATTCTGGGGCATTTCGGGTCCATGGCCCGCCTGCGCCGGGCCTCGGTCGAGGACATCCAGGAGATCCCCGGAGTCGGCCCGGCCATGGCCGGATTGATCAAGGAAACCGTGGGGGCCTACACGGTCCGCAAAGACGCTACACCCGACTAGCAGCCCGTTGAAAATCTCATCGTCACGCATTTCCACGCCTTCACGGGCGCGGCTACAGCCCTACTTCTTCGTAGCCGCCGCCGTAAGGCGGTGGACGGCATGCCCAAAAATCGTTTTTCAAGGGGCTCCTAGGGGCTGGGCCGCGCCAAGCTTGATTTCTGGTCATCTGTGCTATACTGCGCGCCTATGGCTACCGACGACGTTATCCCGCGTATACATGTGCTCTCCGATCACGTGGCAAACAAGATCGCCGCGGGTGAAGTGGTGGATCGACCCGCCTCCGTGCTCAAGGAACTGATGGAAAACGCGCTGGACGCCGGAGCGACCCAAATCGATGTGCAGGTAGGCGGCGGCGGCAAGCGGCTTGTCAGCGTCGCGGACAACGGGTGCGGTATGGACCGCGATAATGCGTTACTGGCTGTTGAGCGCCACGCCACGAGCAAAATCCGGGACGTGGACGATATTGAAGCCGTGTCGACGCTGGGTTTTCGAGGGGAAGCGTTGGCCGCCATTTCGTCGGTGTCACGGTTTACATTGATCACGCGTCCCAGCGACGCGCTGAGCGGGACGGAATTGCATATTGCCGGCGGAAAAGTTACCGACGTGAAGGAAGCCGGGTGTCCGGCGGGCACGCAGTTTCAGGTGCGGAACCTGTTCTTCAACGTTCCTGCGCGGCGTAAATTCCTGCGCGCGGAACAGACGGAGCTGACCCATGTGCGTCAGACTTTTCTGATCTATGCGTTATCGCATCCCGAGGTGGGCATGACCTTGCGGGTTGACGATCGCCCGGTATATACCCTGGCGGCCGGCGCCTCTTTGCAGGAACGATTGGGCGAATTGTTCGGACGGGATTATGTTCGAAACCTGCGCGAAGTGCGCAAAGAGAAGGGGGAGGTGCGGTTACACGGATATGTCGGCATGCCGCATCTGCAACGATCGGATCGATCGGAGCAATTTGTGTTCATCAACGGCCGTCCGGCGTCGGCTCCGTTGATCGGGTTTGCCTTGAACGAGGCCTATCATACGTTGGTTCCCAAGGGACGTTTCCCGTCGGTTTTTCTGTTTCTCGAAACGGAACCGGACGCGGTGGACGTGAACGTGCATCCGACGAAGAAGGAGGTGCGGTTTCGCCGTCCGGACACGGTCCGGGACACGCTGATTACGTCGTTGCGCGCGGTGTTGACTGACCCGTCGGAGAAGGACGCCGGCGCTGCGGCGGGCGCGCCGGACGGCAACACGGCCGGTGCGCCTCCCACGCCGCGCGTGCGGATTGAAGATCTGCCCGCCCTGCCGATGTTCAATTACCCGCGAATCGCGCCCATGGCGGAAGGGGAAGCGCCTCCACCGGTCTACCGCGCCGATGAGGAGACGCGTCCGGAAGCCGGCGAGTCCGGCGGGACGGGTAGTCCCTGGTCGTGGTGCCGTGTGCTGGGTCAGGTCGGCGGATTGTATGTGGTAATGGAAACTGAGGACGGTCTGGTCTTGATGGATCCGCACGCCGCGCACGAGCGCTTGTTGTTCGAGCGTTTCATGGGGGATGCGGTGCGGCGCAAGCTGAAGAGTCAAGGCTTGCTCTCGCCAGAAACGGTCGAGCTGGCCCCGCAAGACGCCGGCCGGGTGAGAAAGCATTTGTCCTTGCTTGAGGCCATGGGGTTTGGCGTGTCGGACTTCGGCGGCGACGCATTCATGGTGGACGCGTTGCCGGTGTGTCTGGGCGACGTCTCCGCGCGGTCGGTGCTGGCGGCGGTCGCGACGAGTCTGGAACAGAGCGGAGAGCGCGGGGGCACGCAACAGTGGGCGGAGGAGCGGGTGGCCAAAGCGGCGTGTCGGGCCGCCGTGAAGGCGCGGGATAAACTGTCGCTGCAGGAAATTGAAAGGCTGGTGATTGATCTGGCCGGCGCCGAAATGCCGTATACCTGTCCGCATGGTCGTCCGACGTTGATCTTCATGGGGTTCAACGAACTCGACAAGAAGTTCGGCCGCATTTAGAGCATTTAAAGTAATTCCGTAGCCGCCGCCGTAAGGGTGTGTTGATTCATGCCCGGCGCGTCGCATTCGCCTCCGCAAGGCGTCCGGCTGAACGAGAGCGACGGCCCTACAGTCCTACGAACAAAGCTTTTTGTAGGGCCGCCGCTTGCGGCGTGCCGATTTCGCCACGCGATTTCGAGTAAATCAACACGCCCTTCCGACGGCGGCTTTGTTTAAACTGCTCTAATTCCCGGCCGTTTGTTTGGGCGCGGAGAAGCCTTCCACGGCGGGGCAACGCGTCTGTGATTCCTTACGGAAACTGCTGAACGCCTTCTTGTAACGTTCCTTTTCGGAATCGTCGGCGTGTTCCGTGAACTCTTTCTGAAGGGCTCGATAAGGCGCGTGAGATAGGCGCAGTAATTGCCATAGACCGCTCATCAAGTCTTCGGCGCGGCGGCGATAATGCAGGGCGGGCAACTGGCATTGTTCCCGCGTCGTGTTCAGGAACTGGCACAGGAAACTCTCCGCCGCTTCAAGATGGGCTTGGTGTTCAATCATCGAATGCATCGACTGCACGTTGTCGAAGATCAGTTCCAGAAAGTGAAGAAAATCCAGTTCGCGCGTACAGGTCTCGGATGCGCGACTGGCGAAGAAGGCGTGTTTGCGCGCGGTGGCCAACGCGTCCAGCATCCGTTGCATATGGTCGATGCGCGTGGTTGTGTCCATGTCCTGAATGGGCAGGTACAGCAGCTCCACGCCCCGCTCATAGAACGCGTCGCGCCGGGCCAGGTGAATGGGACGGTTCAAATGGGTATGTTCCCTTGTCATGAGGCACTGGTACCGGAATGCGGCGGGTAAAGCAATCCCGGACTCGCGCCTGCGGGTTGCAAATATTTCCGGGTCGGATTAGGATGCGGCACACTTTTACTTGTAATGAACCCCGAGGGCATTGATGAGAAACGGGATATGGATACGGTGCGGTCTTGCGGTATTGATCTGTGTCGGTGTGCGGGCGGCGTATGCGGGATCGGATGACCCGGCGCCGAGCGGGCTGGCTATTGCCGCCGTGGGCGAGATGCCGGAAGCGCATTTGGAACGTGTGCGCGCTTTTGTGGAGCGGAATACCAGTATGGAGACGCGCGTGCTTGAGCCGAGCGATGTGTCGGCCGGGTCGCTTCCCGATCTGATGGATGCGTTGGCGTCGCGGCGTACACCGGAACACGCAGCTCTCGTCTTCCTGTACGCGGGGGACGAGGATTATGAAGAGCACTATGTGTACCGGTATGAAGACGGGATCGGCATTGTGAACGCCGCCTTGATGCGCCTTGACGACGAGGAACGCTATCTCCGGCGTTTGGATAAACTGACGATGCGCACGATCGGATTGCTGTTTGCCGTGGAGAAGGTGCCGAATCCGCAGTCGGCGATGTGGACCTACAATACGATGGCGGAACTGGACGCGATGGGTCGCAATTTTGATCCGCCGTCCTTGTTGCGTCTTCAGCAACGGGCTCGGGAACGGGACATTCCGCTGATCGAGGAAAGCCCGTACATGATGTTGGACCGGCGCGAATTGCGGAGGCAACACTAGCTCATGTTGGACATGAAATATATTCGGGAACACGAGGCCGATGTTCGAGCGGCACTCGATCATCGCGGCGCCGATGTGGATTTGGATGGTCTGCTCGAGAAAGACCGCGAACGGCGGGCGGGCTTGCAGGAGGGAGAGCGGCTGAAGAGCGAACGGAACACGGTTTCGAAGGAAATCGGGTTGCGCAAGAAAGCCGGTGAAGATACGGACCAACAGCAACAGCGAATGCGTGAAGTGGGCGAGCGGATTGCGGCGTTGGACGGGCAAAACCGCGCGCTGGAAGAGGAGATCGCTGGGATTCTGCTTACCATCCCGAATGTGCCGCACAAGGACGCGCCTGTGGGACCGGACGATACCGCCAATCGACTGATTCGAACGGTCGGCGAAGCGCGGGAATTCGAGTTCGAGCCGAAAACCCATGTCGAGCTCGCGGAATCGTTGGGATTGATTGATTTCACGCGCGCCGCCCGAATGAGCGGCGCCGGTTTCGTTCTGTTCAAAGGCCTCGGCGCGCGCTTGGAACGCGCGTTGATGCAGTTCATGCTGGATATGCATACGCGGGAACACGGGTACACGGAAATCGCCCCGCCGCTGTTGTGTCATGCGGAAGCCATGACGGGCACAGGGCAATTACCGAAAATGGCCGAAGATATGTATACGATTCCGGAGGACGGCTTGTATCTCATTCCGACGGCGGAAGTCACCGTTACGAACATGTACAGGGAGGAAATTCTTCAGGACCCCCTGCCGATCAGGCACGTGGCCTGCACGCCGTGCTTTCGCCGGGAAGCGGGTGCGGCGGGGCGCGAAACGCGCGGGCTGATCCGGGTGCATCAGTTCGACAAGGTGGAATTGGTCAAGTTCGTCGAGCCGGAAACGTCGTATGCCGAACTGGAAAGTCTGCTTGGACATGCGGAAGAAGTGTTGAAGCGACTGGAATTGCCGTATCGCGTTCGGGAATTATGTACGGGCGATCTCAGTTTCGCCGCCGCGCGCTGTTATGATATCGAATTGTGGGCGCCCGGCCAGCAGGCGTGGTTGGAGGTCTCTTCGTGCAGTAATTTTGAGGATTTCCAGGCGCGCCGCGCACGAATTCGCTATCGAAACGACAAGGGAAAGACCGCCTTCGTACACTCGTTGAACGGATCGGGCGTGGCCTTGGCCCGCCTGTTTGTGGCCATCCTGGAGAATTATCAAATGGCGGACGGCAGCATTGCTCTGCCTCCGGCGCTGGTCCCGTATATGGGCGGTTTGGAACGGATCGAGTAGGGAACGCGCAAGACGCTATCCGACGGACTTTCTGCGGGGAAGGCGGGCGGAGAGCGCCGCGAACGCGGGGCAACGGCATCGAAATGAAACGTACCAGGCTCCATCAGCAACTCCTTCAGTCTTCGGGCCTTGATCGCGGAACGCGCATAGTGGTGGCGGTATCCGGCGGAGCCGATTCGGTGGCTCTGCTTCATCTGCTCAATGATCTGGCTTCCGATCAGGGATGGCGTTTGGGGGTGGCGCACCTGAACCATCAACTGCGGGGGCGCGCGGCGCGTCTGGACGAGCAATTTGTGCGCGCGTTGGCCGCATCGATGGATTGGCCCTGCCATGTGCGGCGCCGGGACGTGGCGCAGGCGGCTCGTCGATCCCGGCAATCTATGGAAATGGCCGCGCGCGAGGCGCGATACGCCTTCTTTCGCTATCTGCTGCGTCGGCACGGTTATGATGTGGTGGCGTTGGCCCATACACGGGATGATCAGGCCGAAACACTGTTGTTGCGTCTGTTGCGCGGCGCGGGTTTGGCCGGTCTTGGCGCCATGGCGCCTGTGGCGGAGCGTGACGGAATGCGCATCGTTCGCCCCTTGCTCGCCGTTTCCAAATTGGAGTTGATCAGTCACCTGCGCAAGCGAGGGGTGGCATGGCGCGAAGACGCGTCGAACGAGGATACGACCCTTCTGCGGAATCGTGTTCGCCATGAATTGATGCCGCTGATCCGCGATCGATTCAATCCGAAGGCGGACGACGTGTTGGCGCGCACAGCGGAATTACTTCGCGAAGATCATGCGGCCTTGAACGCGTTGGCGGTTGACGATGTGCGTGAGGCTCGTGTCGGTGGTGGACAAGCGTTGGCGGTCAGTCGGTTGCGGGCGCTGGACGCGGCGCGGCGGCGCAGGGCTGTTCTGCGATGGCTGATCGATGCCGGGGTGGAGGAATCCCGGCTTACCGCCGACCTGGTCGAGCGGGTTTGCGCACTGAGCGCCTCCGAACAGGGGACGAGCGAAACACCGGTTCATGGGGCGCTACGCGTGGTGCGCACGTACGGACGTTTGACACTGAGCGGCGTTTCTGGCGCGGCCGGCCGTTCGGGGTCGGGACGATACAAGCTCAACGTGCCCGGCCGCACGGTCATACGGGAATTGGGTATACGGGTGGATACGGAATGGACACAAGGCTATGCGCAGACAGATCCCGGGCGGTGCGGGCGTATGCCGGCGGACGCTTGGCTGGCCGCCGAACGAGTGGGGCGGGCGGGGCTGTACGTCCGCACACGAGCGGCGGGCGATCGTTTCGCCCCTTCGGGGCGGGGCGGGTCCAGGAAATTGCAAGACGTCTTCGTCGATCTAAAGCTGGCCCGCGAAAGACGGGACCTGTTTCCGTTGCTGGAATGTCGACGTGAAATCGTCTGGGTGCCCGGCTATCGGGTAGCGCGGGGTTGGACGGTGCCGAGCGCCTCCGCGCGTTCCTTGCACATTCGTATGGCTTCTTTACTGAAGCCTGAATAGACGAATAGGGCTTGATTAATCCCATTCTATAATGGACTTTATGTTTCGCGGGCGATGTGCCTGTCGAGCGAAATGTTGGATTTTTATGGATAAGAACAAGAATAACGAAAGCGGCGGTTCCGGCGGAGGCGGAGAGCCTCAACGATTTCCTGTCCGGGGGTTGGCCATGTGGCTGTTGCTATTGGCCATGTCGTTGACCATGTATCAGGTTTTTTCTCAAGGGCAGGACGGGGACACCCGTATTCCCTACAATCCTGACTTTGTGCGCAAGGTGGAGCAGGGCGATATTGCTCATGCGGAAGTCGTGCTCGAAGTTTCGGGCCAGCAATATGTGCGCGGCGAGCTCGTCGATGCGGATCCGCAGACGGGTCGGACCCGCCAGTTTCGAGTGGATGTGCCGGCCACGGACTCTCTGGAGACGCTGCTGCTGGAACACGGGGTGCCGTTCGAGTATAAGCAGCAGAATCCTTATCTCTGGTCGTTGATCACGGGCGCCATTCCCTTTCTGTTGATCATCGCCTTGTTGTACTTCTTCTTTATTCGACAGATGCGCATGGCGGGTAAAGGTGCGATGAGCTTCGGCAAGAGCCGGGCGCGTTTATTGACGCGGGAAAAGAACAAAATCACTTTCGGCCAAGTGGCGGGTGTTGAAGAGGCGAAGGAAGAAGTTCACGAAATCATTGAATTCCTCAAAGACCCCAAACGATTTCAGAAACTGGGCGGCCGCATTCCGAAAGGCGTATTGGTCGTGGGCCCGCCCGGTACGGGAAAGACGTTGTTGGCCAAGGCCATTGCGGGCGAGGCGGAGGTGCCGTTCTTCAGTATCAGCGGTTCCGATTTCGTGGAGATGTTTGTCGGGGTAGGCGCATCGCGCGTGCGCGACATGTTCGAGCAAGGTAAGAAGAGCGCGCCCTGCATCATTTTCATCGACGAAATCGACGCCGTAGGGCGCAGCCGCTTCAGCGGGATCGGCGGGGGACACGATGAACGGGAACAGACCCTGAACGCGTTGCTGGTGGAGATGGATGGTTTCGACACACAGGAAGGCGTGATCATTATCGCCGCCACCAACCGACCCGACGTGCTCGACCCGGCCTTATTGCGCCCCGGCCGTTTTGACCGTCAGATCATGATTGAGCTGCCTACGCTGGAAGGGCGCGAAGCGATACTCCGGATCCACTCGAAGAAGATTAAACTGGAGTCGGACCTTGATCTGCGGCGTGTAGCCCGGGGCACGCCGGGGTTTTCGGGAGCGGATCTGGCGAATCTGATCAACGAAGCCGCTTTGCTGGCCGCGCGCGAGAATGCGGAGCGGGTAGGGATGTCGCATCTCGAAGAGGCGCGGGACAAGGTGCGCTGGGGCCGTGAACGGCGCAGCCGGTTGATGGACGATAATGAAAAGCGACTTACGGCTTATCACGAGGGCGGGCATGCGCTCACCATGCTGTTATCCGAAGGCAGCGAGCCGTTGCACAAAGTCACGATCATTCCGCGCGGGCAGTCGCTGGGTTCCACCATGCAGTTGCCCGAAAAGGATCGGTACACGGAAAGCCGGCGCAAATTGCTTTCCATGTTGACCGGGATCATGGGCGGCCGCGCGGCGGAGGAAATCGTTTTCGGCGACATCACGACGGGCGCCTACAGCGATCTCAAGCAAGCGACCCGCATTGCGCGCATGATGGTGTGCGAATGGGGTATGAGCCCCTTGCTGGGACCGCAAACGTTCGGGAACCGTGAAGAGACGCTCTTCCTCGGCCGCGAGGTTAATCGGAACTACGAATTCAGTGAAGAAACCTCGCGCAAGATCGACCAGGAGGTCAGTCGCCTGGTGACGGAAGCATATGATCGTGCGTTGAAAATACTGAAGGAGCATCGTTCCCAACTCGACATGGTGGCGGAGATGTTGTTGGAACGCGAGACCTTGGACGGCACGGAAGTGGAAGAGATCGTCAAGCACGGTCGTCTATTGACCGAGGTGGAGAGAGACGAAGCGGAAGAAAAGGCCGCGGAATCGTCCGACGAAAAGGAGCCGGTCAAGGCGAAGAAGAAAAAGAAGCCGCTCGACGACACGTTGCCTGCTCCGGAAGCGGGTCCTTCGGTGGCTTAGGGGCGCCATGCGATCGATACCGGAACGCGCGTGGATTTGCCGGGATCGCACGGTGACGTTGGGCGCCCGGACCGCCCTCATGGGGATCATCAATGTCACCCCGGATTCCTTCTACGACGGTGGCAGCCATTTGGAGCCGCGCCGCGCGGTACAGCATGCCTGTGAACTCATTGATGCGGGTGCGGATATTATCGATGTGGGCGGTGAATCGAGTCGGCCCGGGGCTGCGCCGGTTTCGGTGTCCGAAGAAATGCAGCGTGTGCTTCCGGTCATCACCGCTCTTCGCGAAGAAACGCACGCCGTTCTATCCATTGACACCACCAAGGCCGACGTAGCCCGTGCGGCCCTCGACGCGGGTGCTCACATCATCAATGATATTTCCGCACTGCGCGCCGATCCGGCGATGGCCGCGCTGGCGGCGGAATACGGGGCGGGGATCGTTCTCATGCACATGCAAGGTACGCCGTCCACCATGCAGGATGCGCCGACTTACGAGGATGTCGTTCGGGAAGTGGATGCCTTCTTATGCGACCGTGCGCGGTTTGCCGAGGCGGCCGGAATCGCGAAAGAGCGGATCGTGCTCGATCCGGGTATCGGTTTCGGGAAGTCGTATGACCATAACTGGGCTCTTTTGGCCGGACTACCCGTGCTGGCCGGGAGCGGGTATCCCTTGCTTGCGGGCATTTCGCGGAAACGTTTTCTAGGCGCCTTGTGCGGCCGGGAAACGGAAGAGCGTTTGCCCGCCAGTCTAGCGGCCATGACGTACGCCATATTGCGCGGCGCTTCGATTATTCGGGTGCACGACGTAAAGGAATCTTGCGATGCAGCGCGCGTTGCGGATAGAATGAAAGCAGAGGAAAGGAAACATGGCAACTTGGATGCGACAGCTTCATCTTCCTGAATGGACGGGGATTATAGAGATCCTGGTTCTCGCTGTCGTCTTTTATTACGTCATCAATTTCTTTCGCGGCACACGCGGGGCGGCCGTGCTGTCGGGGCTTGTGCTGCTTTTGATCCTGTTGATGGTCTCCACGCATCTCCTGAGCCTGAATACGTTGAGTTGGATACTGCAACGGTTTTCCGTGTATCTGGCCGTGGCATTTGTCGTGATATTTCAGCCGGAGATTCGACGGGCGCTGGCAGAACTGGGCAAGCAATCGGTGTTCAGGGCCGGCGCTGCAGAGCGCGAAGTGGTCGATGAAATCGTGAAAGCCGTGAGCGACCTGGCGGATCAGAAGGTCGGTGCGCTGATCGCCGTGGAACGGGAAATCGGTACGCGACACATTCAGGAGTCGGGCACACAGATCGACAGCATGGTGACGCCGGAATTGTTGACTTCGATATTCTTTCCGCACACCCCGTTGCATGATGGCGGAGTGATTATCAAGGGCGATCGTATCTTGTCGGCGGGCTGTGTGTTTCCCTTATCGCAGCGCATCGAGCTGAGCCGCTCGCTCGGCACACGGCATCGGGCGGCGATCGGCTTGACCGAGGAGACGGACGCCGTGGTGATCGTTGTTTCGGAGGAAACGGGCGCCATTTCCGTGGCGTACCGGGGCCGCTTGAGTCGCGGCATTCAGGAGGAACGGTTGCATCGTATTCTTGCATCGATACTTTCCCGAACGCGGCAAGCCAAAAGCCCGCTGGCCCGTGTGCGCGAGAAATTAGATTTGACGCCGCAAGGTGTGGCAAAGACCGAGGCGGTACTGGCCGAGTTGGCGGATGAACATGAAAGATAGATTGTTACAAAGGCTGCGACGATTTCTGCTGAACAATAAGGGCGCAAAGCTGCTTGCCCTTCTGTTAGCGGTAATCACGTGGTACGCCATTCAGCCGTCCATCAGTTTCGAAACCATCGTGAGCGATGTGCCCGTGCGCGTCACGGTGGATTCCGGTTGGGCGGTGTTGGAGCAGTCGCCGGGGAGTGCGGAAGTGCATTTTCGTGGGTCGCGTGAAGGCATTCGAGATCTGCCGCTCCAGCAATTGGAGGTCGCAGTGGATATGCGCGGCGAAGCGTATGAAGAGACGATTACGGTTCCGCTCGAGTTGAGCGACGTAAACGCGCCGCCCGCCGTGCGCCCTTTTCATATCCGGCCCAGTGAACTGGTGTTGAGCGTGGATCAGGAACGGGGCCGGGAAGTCCCCGTTCGCCCGTTGATTCAGGGCAGTCCTCCCGAAGGATATGAAGTGGAATCGGTCACCACCGAGCCGCCGACGGTCACGGTCAGCGGGCCGCGTCAACGACTTGAGACAATCGAGGCCATTCGCACCGTGCCCATCGACATGGAAGGCCGGCTGCAGTCCTTCAATGTGCGGGTGGATTTGGTGTCTCCGAGCCGGACTTGGACGGCTCGTATGGACCCGGAACGCGTGGAAGTGCAGGTGGTCCTGACCGAGCGCGCCGCGACCGCAACGTTCGAAGATCTGCGAATCAGGACGATGACCGACGCTGCGCGACAACCAGCGATGGACGTGACGCCTACGCATGTCACCGTTGAGTTGGTGGGGCGTGCGGAATTGCTGAACGAGCTTACGCCGCGCGATATCAGAGTGTACGTAGACCTTACGGAGATTAGACCGGAGGATGCCTCGCAGGAATTGCCCGTGCGCGTTCATGTGCCGGCACGGGTCCGGGTGGATCGGTTGGAACCCGCGACAGTGACGATTCGTACGAATGAACAGCCATCGGCGTCGTCCGTTCCGGAAGAGTCGGGAGAGGGTGCATAACGCCATGAAAAGAACACGGACACGCTGGCGGGGACCCTTTTTGTTCATGCTGACCATGAGCGTCGTTTTGTCGCTCGCTACCCTGGCGGAAGCGCGGGGGGACGAGCAGCAGTTCAGGACCACGTTGATTGAAGCTTCGCGCGCGTTGGAAAGCGGTTTTCTCGCGGAAGCTGAACGTCTGTTTGAGCAAGCGCTTGCGCTGCAGCCGGAGTCGCGTGATGCCCGTTTTGGTGTCGGCGCACTTTATATCCAGCAGGGGCGCTACACCGAGGCCATCGACGTGATGGAAACATTAAAGGAAGAATTCCCGGACGATTATACGATTATCAATAATCTGGCCTGGTTGTACGCGACGGCTTCCGATCATTCCGTGCGAGACGGGGACCGTGCGGTACAGTTGGCGCAGGAAGCCTTGTTGTTGCAACCGAACAATTTCCATGTATGGAGCACGTTATCGGAAGGGCACTACGTGTCCGGCGCCTATGAACGAGCTGAGCGCGCGGCGCAGGAAGCCGTCCGCCTCAGTCGTGAGGCCGGGGCCGATCGCGAACGAGTCATGCAGTATCAACAGCAGCTTGAGAAATGCAGGCGCGCTGCGGAAGCGCTGACAATTCTGGAATGAGGATCAACGCGCCGGCGGATCGGGATAGCGGTCGTTTAGCGCGTCCCGGACCAGGTCTTTGGTGTCGTCCGGGAAATCCTTCTTCAAAATCCATTGCAGATAGCCGGGATTGTTCATGACCAGATCGCGCAGTTTCTGGCCCTGCTGTTGGCCGAAGTTGATGACCAGCTCGTTGGACTGCCATTTGATTTTCCCTTCCTCGTCGGCCCAACTCGGGTCGCGCGGATTGCAAAGGGCGTCGAGCTCCTCCATGTTTCGAGGCAGATCATCGTAGCGCTCGAACTGTGCTTCGAGCACTTGGACGGTGGCCAGCACGTCGTCCATGGCGCCGTGCGCTCCAAGATGTTCCTCGCCGCAGTAAAACTGGAGGGCGGCGGAGAGGTCGCGTGGCTCCTTGATGTGGAATATGCGTTGGGCGTCCAGGATGCGCCGGGTTTCCATGGAAAAAGGCGTGCCGACGCGCTCGAATTCCGCAAGCAATAGGGGCGTATCGTAGCGGAGCACGTTGAACCCGGAAAAGTCGCACGGATCAAGGATCTCGGCTACCTTTGGCGCGACCTCGCGAAAGGTCGGCGCGTCTTTCACATCTTCGTCGGTAATGCCGTGAACCGTCGTGGATTCCGGCGGGATCGGGCATTCCGGATTGACACGAAAGGTATGGGCGTCTTGTGCGCCGCCCGGATGAATGCGTAGAATGGCCAGATCGATGATGCGATCCGTTTTCCGGTTCAGACCGGTGGATTCAATGTCAAAAACGGCAAGCGGACGTTGTAGAAATTCCTGGATCATGGGATAAGGATAGGCATGACTGATCTGATCAATCAATCGCTGAATGACGAATCAATTAGAAAAGCGCAGTTTCCCGTCCTGGAGGAGAGCTCCTTTCTGGCGCACGCGGGTGTCGCGGCCTTGCCACAGGCGGCCCGGTCGGCCTTGATCGATTATGCGGATTATGCTTCGCGCAAAGGGCAGGAAGACGAGTTCATCTGGAAACGGATCGCCGAGGCGCGAGCCCGGGCGGCGTCACTTATCGACGCCAAACCTTCCGAGATCGCGCTGTTAGGGCCGACGGCGCTGGGATTGAACCTTGTGGCCAACGGTTGGCCCTGGGAGCCGGACGATGAGGTGGTCTATTATCAGGACGATTACCCGGCCAATGTCTATCCCTGGCTTGCGCTGAAAGAGCGCGGGGTGAAGCCTGTCCCGCTGGCCCCGGAACGGATGGGCGAGATTACCTGGAAGACGGTGGAATCCGTGTTGACGCCGGCCACGCGCATGGTGGCGTTGGCGTCCTGTCATTATCTCACCGGGTACCGGATCGACATTGATGATATCGGTCGCCGCTTGCATGAGCGTAACGTGCTCTTTTGTTTGGATGGCATTCAAACCTTGGGCGCGTTTCCGACGTCCGTGAAGCATGTCGACTTTCTCAGCGCCGACTCGCATAAGTGGATGCTGGGTCCTGTCGGCGCAGGCCTGTTCTATGTGCGCGAAGCGCTCCATGAACAGCTCCAGCCGACATTGTTGGGTGCGTGGAACGTGTTTTCGCCCGAGTTTGTGGCGCAGGATCGCGTTGCGTTCTATAATGGCGCGCGCCGTTACGAGCCCGGCTCGTTGAATATCCCCGGCATTCTGGCCATGGATGCGTCGCTCGAAATGTTGCAGGAAGCCGGGATTCCGTTCATCGCGGAGCGGATACGTGCACTGGCGGACACCTTGTCGGGGGCTCTCCGCGAGCGGGGTTTTGAAACGCCTTCTTGCATGACCGATGCCGAAGACAAGCATCGTAGCGGTATCGTGAGCGTTTCTCATCCTGTCCGCGATCTGTCCGGGATATATGAGCGCTTGACCGACGCGGGCGTTCGTCTTTCCATGCGCCGAGCAAGGAACGAGACTCCGTTCCTGCGCTTTTCGCCGCACGTCTACAATACGCAATCGGATCTTGATCGTGCATTGGTCGCGATAGATAGCGTGTAAGGAATTGATTGAACATGCGACAGTTTAAGGTTGTCATACAACGCGCAAGGGATTGGCCCTTGGGCAAAAGAGAGACGAAAGAGAAAGGAAGAGGAGACAAAATATGAAGAAAGTACTGACCTTCTTGATGGCTGCCTCGGTCGGCGTGGCGGCGAGCGTGACCACATGGGCTGGAAGCCATGACGATGAATATGCAGGCGATCGGTATGCCGTAGATAAGGATCATACGACCGTTGGCTTCAGCATACGCCACTTGGGCATTACCAATGTGCGCGGCCATTTCAACGAATTTGATGGTAAGATCAAGATCGACGGAAGTGACGTTACAACGCTGTCGATAGAAGCCACCATTCAGGCCGCCAGCATTGACACGAATAATGATAGCCGCGACGATCACCTGCGCAGTGAGGATTTCTTTGAGGTCGAGACTTGGCCCGAAATCACGTTCCACAGTCGGGAAGTGGTGTCGCATAATGACGGTTACGCACTCGTAGGCGATATGACCATCAAGGACGTGACCAAGGAAGTGAAGCTGCCCGTCACCGTGACCGAGCCGGTAGAAGATCCGTGGGGCGGCACTCGGATCGGCATTGAAATCAAAGGCGCCGTTGACCGAAACGATTTCGGTGTGGCGTATGACGGCCTCGCCGATCGGGGTATCGGCGCGATGGCCAATTTCGACATTCACGTCCAAGCCATCAAGCAGTAAGGCAAGACACACGCCCAACGAATACGGCCTCCGGAGCCATCCGGAGGCCGTTTTTTCACCAACGTAAAGGTTGCAATAAACGTATTGTGGCTCCCTTTCAGGGAGCATGGTTTTTCTCTATTACCTCTCTCCCGGGTTTCACCCGGGGCTCATGAATGGCTCCCCTTCGGGGAGCATCCCTCTCGTAGTACAACCCATTGTAGGTTTGTTTCCTATATGTGGCGATGACACGCACACAAAGCAATCCGTAAACATCCGCGCAATCGGCGTAATCTGCGGTTCCCTTCTTAATAGGGTGCTTTGCTGTCTTGCTGGGGCGACATGACCGAATCGTCTGCCTTCTTGCCTAAAGCGGTTGATTCGCATACCTTAAGTCCGGTTTTTCCTTCATCGAGGATATCGCATGTTCAAATCAGTCAGTAACAAAATCGATTTCGGAGCGCAGGAACGAGACGTGCTCGCCTATTGGGAAGAGGCGGACGTCTTCAGGAAATCCGTCGAACAACGGCGCGGCAATGAGGAATTCGTTTTTTACGACGGCCCTCCTTTTGCGACGGGGTTGCCGCATTACGGTCACCTGTTGGCCGGTACCATCAAGGACATCATCCCCCGTTACCAGGCCATGCGAGGCTATCTGGTCGAGCGTCGGTTCGGCTGGGATTGTCACGGGTTGCCGGTCGAATACGAAATGGAACAGGAACTCAATCTCAGCGGAAAACGCGATATTGAGGCGCTCGGGGTGGATGTCTTCAATGAAAAATGTCGTGGTATCGTACTGCGTTACACCCAGGAATGGCGTGAGATCGTGACCCGCATGGGGCGTTGGGTTGATTTCGAAAACGATTATAAGACCATGGATCTCCCGTACATGGAATCCATCTGGTGGGTGTTCAAGTCGTTGTGGGAAAAGAATCTGATCTATGAGGGACAGAAGATCCTGCCGTATTGTCCCCGGTGCGCTACCCCATTGTCCAATTTTGAAACCAATCAGGGCTATCAGGAGGTCAAGGACCCGGCGATTACCGTGCGCTTTGCGGTGAAGGCGCAGCCGAACACCTATATCCTGGCATGGACGACCACGCCGTGGACGTTGCCGTCGAACCTGGCGCTCGCCGTCGGCGAGGATATCCCGTACGTCAAGGTGCGGGACGGCGAGACGACGTATATCCTCGCGCGGGATCGCCTGTCCGCGTACTACAAAAAGGAAGCGGAATACGAACTGCTCGAGGAGATTCCCGGCTCGGCGTTGGCCGGTCTGCATTATGAGCCGCTCTTTTCCTATTTCAGCGACTTGGAGAGTCAGGGCGCCTTTCGCGTTTTTACGGCGGATTTCGTTTCCACCGAGGACGGCACGGGCGTGGTGCATATCGCGCCGGGTTTCGGCGAGGATGACAGCCGGCTCGGCAACCGCGAGCATCTGCCCGCCGTATGTCCCGTGGACGACGAAGGACGCTTTACCGCCGAGGTGACGGATTTCAAGGAGCGCGACGTTAAAGAGGCCGATCCCGATATCATCCGCATGCTCAAGTCGCAGGGCAAATTGGTGCATCAAGGCGTCATTCATCACAGCTATCCGCATTGCTGGCGCTGCGACGCGCCGCTGATCTATCGGGCCGTGTCCACCTGGTTTGTGCGAGTCGAGCAATTGCGTGAGCGCCTGCTCAAGAACAACCGCCAGGTGCATTGGGTGCCTGAGCATTTGAAGGACGGGCGATTCGGCAAATGGCTGGAAAACGCGCGCGATTGGGCCATCTCGCGCAATCGCTTCTGGGGTGCGCCGTTGCCTGTCTGGCAAAGCGAGGACGGGCAGGAAACCGTCTGCATCGGTTCGGTCGAGGAACTGGAAAAACGGTCGGGGGAAAAGGTTACCGATCTACACAAGCATTTCGTCGATGAGATCGAGATCCCTTCGCCGTCCGGCGGTAAACCGTTGCGCCGCGTCCCGCAAGTGCTCGATTGCTGGTTTGAGAGCGGAGCGATGCCGTACGCGCAGATTCATTATCCGTTCGACAACAAAGACTGGTTCCATGCGCATTTCCCGGCGGACTTTATCGCCGAGGGATTGGACCAGACGCGCGGCTGGTTCTACACGCTCATGATCCTGTCCACGGCGCTGCGCGATTGTCCGGCGTTCAAGAACGTCGTGGTCAACGGCTTGGTGCTTGCCGAGGACGGACGGAAGATGAGCAAGCGCCTGAAGAATTATCCGGATCCGGTAGACGTCGTGAATACCTACGGTGCGGACGCCCTTCGGCTGTATCTGATCTCTTCGCCCGTGGTACGCGCCGAGGACCTGTGCTTTTCAGAAGACGGCGTGAAAAACGCGCTGCGGCATCTGCTGATCCCGTGGTGGAACGCCTACAGCTTCTTCGTCACCTACGCGAACGTGGATGAATGGACGCCCGATACGGGACACGCGACACCCGACACACCCTCCGCCAACCTGCTTGATCGCTGGATCATCAGCGCGCTGGAACGGCTTACACACGAAGTGGTCGCGGCGATGGACGTTTACGACCTGCAACTCGCCGTGCGCCCGTTCATTCGTTTCATCGAGGACCTGACGAATTGGTATATCCGGCGCAGCCGGCGCCGGTTCTGGAAAAGCCAGGACGACGAAGACAAGGCGCAGGCCTATGCAACGCTGTACGAGGTGCTCGTTCGTTTGTCCAAGATCGCGGCGCCGTTCGTCCCGTTCATCAGCGAGACGATTTATCGGAATCTGCGCACGGAGGATATGCCCGAATCCGTGCACCTCTGCGATTTCCCCGTGACCGATGACGCGCGGCGCGATCGGGAACGCGAAAAACAGATGGATACCGTCATGACGGTGGTCGGCTTGGGGCGCCAGTTGCGTTCCAGTTACAACGTCAAAGTGCGCCAGCCCTTGTCTCTCATCCATGTGGTGTGCCGTAACGACAGTCATCTGGAAACGGTCGGCGCCTATGCTGAGATTATTCGGGAGGAATTGAATGTGCGCGAGGTGCGGTTCAGCAAAGACGAATCCGACATGGCCCATTTCAATGCCAAACCCAATTTCAGTCGTTTGGGACCGCGGCTGGGACCGAAAGTGAAACAGTCCGTCGGCTGGATCAAAGCCATGCCGGAAGAGCAGTTGTTGATGCTACTCGATCGAAAGTCCGTGGAAATCGCCCTGCCCGACGGCGAGCGCCTGGAATTGGACCCGGACGACGTTGTGGTGGAGCGCGTGCCCAAGGAGGGGCTGGCCGTCGCGGCCGAAGGCGCGATCGTCGTAGCGCTGGAACTGGAACTGACGGACGACCTTATCCGTGAAGGGTTGGCTCGTGAATTCGTCAATCGGGTGCAGCAGATGCGGAAGTCGGCCGAGCTCGAGGTTACGCAACGCCTCCGACTGACATTTGCGGGCGATGCAGAGGTGATGGAAGCCGTGCAGGCGCATGAAACCTATATCGTCAACGAAGTGCTCGCTTCGGAGCTGGTCCGCGCCGACACATTGGGCGAGGGCGTAGCGGTCGACTTGAACGGGCATCCTGCGCGCATTGCAATCGAGCCCGTGGCGTGATAATATGCAAACGCAGTAGCAAATTGTTTGAATAAACACGGGAGAGCCCTATGAGCGCAAAACAGATGAAGAATGATGTCCGAAA
This sequence comes from Kiritimatiellia bacterium, assembly GCA_007136425.1. GTDB lineage: Bacteria > Verrucomicrobiota > Kiritimatiellia > SLAD01 > SLAD01 > SKZA01. The sequence goes on along the minus strand of SLGY01000090.1, from coordinate 891 downwards.
GAAGATCATTAATGGATTGATCGACGCGTATTGGAAAGAAATCGAAACCGTACAGAATTACATTGCCATCTCGAACAATCTTGACGGGGTCGACGCTGATCCCATCAAGAAAGCGTTGTCGGGTGATGTCGGTGAGGAACTGGGTCACGCTCAGCAGTTGGCCAATCGCATTCGTGTCCTGGGCGGGGAAGTGCCCGGCAGTTTCAAATTTAAGGCGTCCCAGAAGACATTGCAGCCGCCCAAGGATTCCACGGACGTCGTTTCCGCCATCAAAGGTGTGATCGACGCCGAAGAAGACGGAATTGCGGGGTACAATAAACTCATTCGTCTGTGTGACGGTGTGGATTTTGCGACGCAGGACTTATGTATCGCACTGCTCACCGACGAAGAAGATCATCGCCGCGAATTCGTCGGCTTCCTGAAGCAGTATAAGAAGTAGCAGGCCCCGATTGACTGTGTAGGCTCCGGCTCCTCAAAGAGGAACCACGGATTTCACAGCGCGGCATAGCCGCAAACAAAGAAAGAAACCACGGATTACAGGCATGTGGTCCGTCAAATTGTTAAAAGAAGGATTTTCAATTTTTCGCGTTCGAAGTCCTGCAAGGATTTGTAACCCATTTGGGTAACAGAAGCTTTCCCGATCTCACAGGCGATTTTATGGATTTTGATCCTGATATGACTCGTTATTTCCGTCATCGGCGTAAAAAGCCCTTTCATCAGATACCATACGCTCACGACCAGTTTCCGGGCCAGCGCCGCAACGGCAATGTTGTTGCCTTTTCGCATTTTCAGCGCCACGGCCCAGCGGTGCACCGATCCGTTCCCATAGCGCATGATGCTCTGTGCCGCCTGGATCAGCAGGGCGCGTACGTCACTTCGTCCGTAGTGGCT
>SLGY01000130.1 GCA_007136425.1 Kiritimatiellia bacterium | reverse complement strand
TGAGCACAAAGGGGGAATCGACCTGCTCTTAACGGATGTGGTCATGCCGGAGATGAACGGTCGCGATCTTGCAAGAGAGCTCATGAGCATTTACCCCGATATCAAGCGACTTTTCATGTCGGGTTATACCGCCAATGTAATCGCCGATCACGGTGTGCTTGACGGGGGTGTCCATTTCATCGCGAAACCATTTACAAGAAGCGCCTTGGCCGCCAAGATCCAAGAGGTATTGGGGCGTCAGCTCGGGCAATCGCCAAAGTGACGACGCGTCATACCATTCAGTTTATGTTCGAGAATACGGCGGACGGGAGCTGCGCCGGTGAACCAGAGGGAATGAAATGCAAAAGCCGTCCTATTCGAGATTTGTGAAGGATGACCTGATTCTTCGGGATGAATTGGCCGTTGACCGTACGCTGTTGGCGAACGAGCGGACGCTGCTGGCGTATCTTCGGTCTGCCGTCGCCTTGTTGATTGCGGGGGTCACGATCATGCATTTTTCAGAGCAAAACTGGTTTTGGATCTTCGGCCTCCTTTGTATTCCCATCGGCGTTGTCACGGGAACCATCGGGGTCGTGCGATATAGGAATATGAACCGCTCGATTAACGTTGTCAGAACGCAGAAACAATCAACGGCTGAACCGTCGCCTGCCCCAAAATCCCCGCCTGCGGCGAGTTCGGATTCGGGTGAGGGATGACCCCGGCATGAGTAGAGAGGGGCAAGATACCTGCCGGCTTTATACGGACTTGGCGTGGTTATGGCCCATGTGGGGCGATGCCGCGACGGAATATGCGCACTATTGCCAGCACGTCACGGATCTGATCCATCAGCATGCCAAGCGTCCGGTAACTTCATTGCTGGACATCGGTTGCGGGGGCGGAAAGAACGTACTGAACCTTAAACGGCACTTCAACGTCACCGGTCTTGATCTGAGCGCCTCCATGCTTGCTCAGGCGAAAGCATTCAATCCCGAGTGCAAGTTCGTCCAGGACGATATGCGAACGTCCAGGCTCGGCAGGGCTTTTGATGCCGTACTCATGGATGATGCCATCTCTCATATGAATCGACGGACAGACTTTGAGGCCGCGCTCCTAACCGCACACGCTCACCTGAACCCCGGCGGTGTGCTGATTGTCACTCCCGACGTGACGACCGAGACGTTCCAGCAAAACAAGACCAGCACCACGCTGGCCCAGCGGGACGACGGAGTGGAGGTGGTGTTCATCGAGAATGTGTACGACCCGGATCCTGCGGATGAGCAGTACGAGGCGACGATTCTATATCTTATTCGCGAAAACGGATGCCTGCGAATCGAGTCTGATCATTGGTCCTTAGGAGTGTTTTCTCTGGACACATGGAGACGTGTCTTGCGCGAAACGGGTTTCGAGGTGTATGAGGGAAACTACAATGCGGGCGAAGATCAGTATGTGACTTTCGCCTGCGTCAAAGCAGGATGCTAGTGTGGTGAGCCGGAAGTTTCCTGCATTACATGCGGTTGGCAATATCCGTAGCGCCGATTTTCAATCGGCGCATTTGCTCCCATTGAAAATGGGAGCTACGGAAGAATGCGCGGAGTGTCGACCTGAATCGTTTTACAAGAAATCAACGACTCGGGACATTAGAGTAGTTTAACCAAAGTCGCCGTCGTTAGGGAGGAAGGCTATATGGGCCGCGATTCAGCGCGTCCTGGATGGCGGACCGGATCTTGTTTGCCCGCAGGGTCGCCGCGCTGTATCCGTCCACTTCCAGGGTCACAATCTGTTGGGGCATGTACAGGTCGTCCAGGTGCGCGACCAGGTTCTTCCCGACAAGGTGGTCGAGTGCCTCCTCATACTGCTGAATGACGGAGCGATACGGTTCTTCCCGGGTGTCCAAGTGATATTCCTCGAGGGCATGCAGATGTCGAAACGAAGCGGCGGTCATGATCCCGTTCTCGAGTCGGAACTGAACATTGACTTGGATCTCGTCGCCATCAATAAAAACGCCGCGATATATCCCGTCGGGATAGCCGAATTCAGCATGCGGCGCGCAGGCGATCAGGACGGTTGCGATGGTCAGCATGGTTACGCGTTGGATAGGGCGGATCATCCGATTCTCCTCTGGATAATATTTGAGCGTGTTCCAAATTCTAAAGGGATTTGCTCGGTTTCATGTGAAACCCGTAAAATGTTAGCTGGATGCCGGCATTAGTCAAGATGTGCGATAAAGGGGCCCGAGGTCATATTCTACGGCCATTCTACGCGAATGCGGTACGTGCGAACCCCGTCGGCCGGTGCGCCGCCGGTCGTGTCGCCGGAAGAATCATCGATGAACGTGAACGTTGATGCCGTTGCATTGGTCTCGAACCAGGTTCCGACGGTGTTATTGGTATTGGCGAACGGTGTCCAGCTTTGCGGCTGCTCGGATAAATCGCCGTCGAGGAAGTCTATCGTGTAACGGCGCCCGCTGATCGTGGGCCCGACAGTTATGGCAGTATGTCCCTCCATATCGGACGGGTCAGCTTCATGGATGCGGAATAATGACTGATCGTCGTTGGGATGGGTCCCGGCGATCCAATGCTCGTAGTTGGTCATGCCGTCGCCGTCCACGTCGTCGTCCGGACCGTACTCCAGTGTTTCGAAGTGCACCCATTCCCATTCGTCGGGCAAACCGTCTCCGTCGGAATCGAATGGCACGTTGAAAAGGGCGGTGTTGGTAACGCTGCTGTTTGTTGCCCCATGGGGATCGGAGGCGACAAATGCCACTTCGATCGTCGATCCGCCGTATCCGGGAACGGCCTGCCAGGTGAAGGTGTCTTCATCCAAGACTGCGCCGGTCGGCGGCACGAGGGCGCTGAGGGCGACCGGGTCGTTGTCGAGATCATACGCGAGTAGCGCGACATTGGTGGTGTCGCCCATGACCAGGGTGTGCGGCGACGGGACCTCGAGTACGGGCGGCCGGTTGACGCGTTGCCGGCTCACCAGTCGAAACCGGTCCATGTTCAAATCCGACGCAATGAACGCAAAGGTCGATGTCCCGGCGGGGACATCGCCGAGATAGAGGGGCGGGCCCCAGACAAAGGTCTCCTCGCCACCGGTGTTTTCCGTCGGAAACCAGGCGCGCTGTACATCGTCCATCAGCAGCTCGACGCGGTGCGGGGCGTTCTCCTCCGCGTAGCGCACGGATAGATACACGTTGGTATACGCTTCGGGAAAGACGACGTCGACGTCGTCCGCGTTGAGTTGCGCGTCATCAAACCGGAACGCGCCGGCGCCCGCGTTGGTCACGTCGCCGAACTCCATCCCCGCGCGGACGATCGTGGTGCCGGTGGGCGCCGTGTCCTTCACCGAGTATTGCGTCCATTGGTCGATCGGCCCGGTGAGGTCGCCTTCTGTTAATCGGGCTTGTTGGATTAGCACATCGTTTGTATCCCGGAATTGCAGGAAGATCGACACGTCGAAATGGTCGAACTCCCAGTCATCCGTTGGATTACCCCAGATGGAGAACGTATATTCGTTCCCTTCGACTCCGGGCAGGTCCTGAAAGATCCCGCCGCCCGTCGTCCAGCCCTGCATCATGACCCCCCAATCGCCGGTGCGATTGGCCCAGTCTTCGCGAGTCAGTCCGTCCCACTGCGCCCAGTGATTAATGTTGGTCGTGCCGTCGCCGTCCTCAAAGGAGGCATTCAAGAGGCGGGGCCCGGCTTCATGTTCCACGTCCGTGATCAACACGTCATCGAATAAGGGTGTCGGCTGCGAGATCCATTCCAGAACGTCCAAGGCCACACCGGACGAACCCGCATCCGCCTCGACGCGCACACTTGACGGTCCCGCGACCGTATCGCCCAGCGGTATTTTCGGAGAAAAGGTAAACGCGTTGGTTCCTTCGACTGACGTCGTTTTCCATTCCGCCACGGGCGTGGCGTTGCCGTCAAGATAGACGGCCATCGGTGTTCCGCCGTGGATATCGGAATAGCGAACACGCAATTGTACATCCAGCCAGGGGCGCAACAGGTCGAGCTCAAAGGTGGCATCGCCGCCGCCGGTGTTGAGCTGCAGAACCTGTCCCGTCGAAGCGTGGCTGTTGCCAACGACGACATCGTTATTCCCCTCATCCCGTGACGCGGCCGACCGCGTGAGGAAGGCGGGACTTGGCTCGACGATCTCGATGAAGAAGTCCGGGCAATAGGTGTTGTGATAGGACGGCACTTCGCGCGTGAAGAACCACCAGGGCCCCTCGAGCTCATGCCAACCGTCCATGATGAAATGCTTGCCGAGCCGTGTGCGAATACGGTCGATGTCCGCGTTGCCGTCACGTACCCACATGGAACGAAAGCGCGCGAAGGGCAGGGTCCCCGTGTCATATGTCACATCGCTCACGTCCACAATATGGCGTTCGCGATTCACGTCCAGCCGCACCGTTGCGGTGGACGCATCCTCATAGGTGATATCGATACGAAGCGTTTCCGGGTCAATCACCACGGACTCGATATCCGCGAACGGGCGAATGGATTCCGGTGTGGCTCCGATTTGAACGGAAGACCCGTACGGCACCCAGTCGACGCCCTCCGGGGGGAAGGGGATGATGCGCGCATTGCAATCCTGATATAGCACGAAGATTTCGGGGAATTCCTGCGTGTCCGGGATCCGTCGAATGATGCGGAAATAATGCGCGTTGGTATGATTGCCGTCGCCGACCACGTTCACATCCATGGCGCGGGGCGCGCGCCACCAGAAATCGATGTGTACGGCGTCGACCTTCACATCGTCGCCGTCATGAATGCGCTCCACGGTTTCGCCCTGTTCGGGGCGTTTGCGCAGTTCCAGATAGTCATAGGTGCCCCAGGCCCCTTCGGTGGATTCGCCTTCGTCGCTCTTGAGGACGCGCAGGTGAATATAATTTGCGTCGACGCCCTCGATCCAGGTGAAGTCGGGGGTGGTCCATGACTGTGTCATGTTGCCGCTGTCGAAGACGCGTGTGCCGTGACTGACCCAGTTCGTGCCGTCACCCGTCAGCATCTCTATTTCCAGTATACCGTTCATGTCCGCAAAGGCGACGGTGAGGATCGCGCCGATGGGCAGGACGATATTCGCGTCGCCGGGCTCGTCCGCGGTGAAAATGATGAACTGGTTATTCATCCAGTCGTGATTAATCTCATTCGGGAATTCCGAATAGGGTTGGTCGATCCCCGCCGGTGGATCGTCGGGGGCATAATAGTAGTCGGGGTCCGAAAAGCTGTTGGTGGCGAAGCCGGTGTTTTGGCCGTCCTGGTTGCCCAGCAGCCAGATGGTCGGGTCGGTGAATTCGCAATCGGTCCAGTCCGCGCCTCGCTCATCAATGGACGTGGGAAAATACGTAGGATGAGTGGCCACGATACGGAACGCCGTCGTGCCCGGCGCGTAGAAGGGGATGTTGATGTTGTCCACTTCGGCGCAGAGCGTGGAATAGGACTGGTTTTCGATGTAACCGCCCGCATCAGCCGTTTCAACCTGCGTTCCGACCACGGCGAGCAGCGCGCCCATCCGCAGGCCACCAATAAATTTCTCAAATAACATCTGGACAAATCTCCTCAAATGGGTATATGTAAACGATTACATAAAAGCAAATCCTTTCATTCCCTTGGGGGCAAAGGAACGAAATTCGAGACTGATCATGTATCAAGAAAGATAGAGGTTAACCATGCATTTGTTCAAATCAATTTATGCGTATGTGCGGTGCGTTCGGCGTCGTGACGGCCTGTATGTCGGTGGCGCTGTGAAGCGATCAGCGGAACGGCGTGGCCCGAATTCCGTTCTGATTGCCTGTCTCATGCTTGCGCCGTTATGCGCGGCGGTCGACGCCATGGGTGCTCCCGACGATCCGTTGCCGCGTACGGCATGGACGGCGACAGCGTCGGCCGGACAGACGGGTGAGTTTCCCGCCAAGGCGGCGATTGATGGCGATCCGAATACCCGCTGGAGCAGTCCCTTTTCCGATCCGCATTGGTTGAAGGTCGATACGGGCAGCGAAGCCACCTTGTGCGGAT
>SLGY01000185.1 GCA_007136425.1 Kiritimatiellia bacterium | reverse complement strand
TTGTACCAGTTCATGATACGGGTCCGCGTGCCCGGCGGAGTGTGCACGCCCGCGCAATGGCTGGAAATGGACCGGCTGGCGAATACCTACGCCAATAAGACCCTGAAATTGACCACGCGCCAAGCCTATCAATTGCACGGCGTGCTGAAGCGCAACCTCAAGGAAACCATCAAAGAGGTGAACGCGGTCTTGTTGGACACGTTGGCGGCGTGCGGTGACGTGAACCGCAACGTCATGTGCAATCCGAATCCGACCCAATCCGCGGTGCACGCCGAGGTTCATGAATGGGTAAAGAAGATCAGCGCGCATCTCACGCCGAAGACCGGCGCGTATCACGAGATATGGTTGGACAAGAAACGCGTGGCCGGCGGTCCGGAGGAAGAGGAACCGATATACGGCAAGACTTATCTCCCCCGTAAATTCAAAATGGGTGCGGCGATTCCCCCGTACAACGACGTGGACGTCTATTCGCAGGACATCGGCTTGATCGCGATCGAGGAAGAGGGCGCATTGGCCGGATTCAATGTGGTGGTTGGCGGCGGCCTGGGCATGACGCACAACGATCGGGCGACCTATCCGCGTGTGGGGGACGTCATCGGCTTCTGTAAACCCGATCAGGTCGTCCGGGTATCCGAAGAGATCGTCAAGATTCAACGCGATTACGGCGATCGCAAAAACCGGGCGCACGCGCGTCTCAAATACACGATCGACGATCGCGGCATCGACTGGTTCAAGGAGGAGTTGAACAAGCGCTTGGGCTGGTCTTTGGAAGAGGCGCGCCCGTTCCAATTCAAACAGAATGCCGACGTTTACGGGTGGTTGAAAGGGACGGACGGGAAATGGAACCGCGTGATTTTCATTCAGAACGGGCGCGTCCTGGACACGGAAGAGTTGCCGATGATGACCGGGTTGCGCGAAATCGCAAAAGTGCATCAAGGCGATTTCCGGCTTACGCCGAATCAAAATCTAATGATCTGCGGCGTGTCCGATACGGAAAAGGACCGGATCGACGGTTTATTGGAGACGTATCGTATGCGCGATACCGATCAGCATTCCGCAGCGCGTTTGCGCAGCATGGCGTGTGTGGCTTTTCCCACTTGCGGGCTGGCCATGGCCGAAAGCGAGCGGTACCTGCCCGGGCTGTTGACCAAGATTGAGACCTTGCTTGCCGAACACGGGTTGAGCGAACAACCGATCACGATCCGCATGACGGGATGTCCGAACGGCTGTGCACGCCCCTATATCGCCGAGATCGCTTTTGTCGGAAAGGCGCCGGGGATCTATAATATGTATCTCGGCGGGGGCTTTCATGGGCAACGCCTGAATCGCCTGTATAAGCCGTCGCTGAAAGAAGAACAGATTCTCGAAGAACTGGCCCTTATCTTCAAGGATTACGCCGCCCATCGGGAAGACGATGAACCGCTTGGCGATTTTGTGATTCGTCGCGGATACGTGGACGAGGTCAAGGAAGGGCGCCTGGTTCATGAAGGGCTGGAGGTTCTTTGAGCTCCGCGCCGTCGCCGGGCCGTGCATACGCGCTGCGCGCCCGCGCAGCCGGACGCGTCCAGAAAGTTGACTTGGTGGGCCGCATGGACAAGAGTATGGGTATATGGATACCATTGCGTCAGCCGGATTGATGTTGTTCATTTATTATATGATCTACTGGATAACGCGGGACATTTGAGCCGCGCCGTCCAGTCCTTCCTGTTTGCCAACCCGCCTTGCTCCGTGTAGGGTGAGGATAGGATGAATAAGGAAGATATTCCGGTAACAGTGAAAGGGCTCGTGCCCACCCCGACGGGATGCGGCGTGTTTCTCAGCGCCGAAGAAAAGACGATCACCATATTTGTGGATCACAGTGTCGCGGCGGCCATTACCATGTTCATGCATGGCATCAAAAAGCCCCGTCCGTTGACGCACGATCTGATCGCGAATATGCTGGCGGGCTTGGAGGTCCGGGTCGAAAAAGTCGTGGTCAACGACTTGAAGGAAGACACGTTCTTTGCGCGCCTGTACCTTGTTCAGGAAAGCGAGTTGGGACGACATGTCGTGGAGATCGATGCGCGTCCGAGCGACTCCATCGCCATTGCTCTGCAGCAGGGGTGCCCCGTGTATGTGGCGCGGCATGTCTGGGACGCCGCCGAAGATATGACATGGGCGTTGGAACAGGCGCAAAAGGAGGCGGAAGAGAAACAGGACGAGGAAGAAGACGAGGACGAAGACAAATAAGCCCACGCCTCATCCCGTCCTCCCATCAACCAGCAACCAGCAACCATTATCCATTCCCCCATGAAAATCTTCTTAACCGGCGGCGCCGGCTATATCGGTAGTATCACCACGGAATGCCTTCTGGACGAGGGCCATGACGTGGTTGTCTTTGATAATCTTGAACAAGGTCATCGGGAGGCCGTGGATTCTCGCGCCCTGTTGATCGAAGGCGATCTGCGCGATCGGGACGCGGTCCGCAAAGCCATGATGTCGGCGAAACCCGACGCCGTAATGCATTTTGCCGCCTACGCGTTGGTGGGCGAGTCGATGGATGATCCGATGAAGTATTTCCGGAACAACGTGGCCGGGGGCGTTCATCTGGTCGAAGCCATGTTGGCCGCGGACGTGAAGAAGATTATTTTTTCATCAACCTGCGCGACCTATGGCTATCCCGACCGGGTACCCATGACCGAGGATCTCCCTCAACGTCCGGTGAATCCGTATGGTGAATCGAAACTGATGTTTGAAAAGATTCTGACCTGGGCGCAGGATCGCGAGGGAATCCAGTCCGTATTCTTGCGCTATTTCAATGCTTGCGGTGCAACGGACCAGTACGGGGAGGATCATGACCCGGAAACCCACCTGATTCCGTTGGTTTTATTCGTCGCGCAGGGCAAACGCGATAAAGTGAAGATCTTCGGCGACGACTATGACACGCCGGATGGAACCTGTATCCGCGATTACATCCATATCGTGGATCTTGCCCAGGCGCATATTCTGGCAGTGACCGGTGATCACGTGGGTCCGTTCAATCTGGGCAACGGCAGCGGGTATTCCGTCAAGCAGGTGATCGATGTGGCACGGGAAGTCACGGGTCATCCGGTCCCGGCGGAGATCGCGCCGCGCCGTCCCGGTGATCCGGATCGGCTGGTGGCGTCCTCGGAGAAGGCGTACGAGGTGCTGGGCTGGAAACCTCGGTATCCCGACTTGAAAGATATCATCGCGCACGCCTGGAGCTGGCATCAGTCGCATCCGGACGGATATCGTGCGTGAGGGGCGATGGGGTGGTGGCTTGTTGGACAAGACGTTGAACGTCGAACATCGAACGTCCAACATCCAACATCCAACATCGAACGTCGAATGTCGAGAGCCCAGCAGGGCGAATCGGACATCGGACTTTGACTGTTTGTTCAATTGTTAGCGGTCTTGCATGACTTCGTATCTCCAAGCCGAACTGATTTCGACGGGCGCCGAATTATTGAGCGGTCGCTCCGTGAATACGCACGCTCGTTTACTGGGCGAGCGTTTGGCCCGACTGGGCATTGCGTTGCGGCGCGATACCACCATTCCCGACGATCTGCGGACTATCCAACGTGTCTTGCAAGATGCGATGCAACGGGTGGACCTGGTTTTCGTCAGCGGCGGTTTGGGGCCGACGAACGATGACATTACCAGGCAAGCGGTGGCGGAGATTTTGAAGCGCCGGGTCGTGACGGATGAGGCATCGCTGCGCACCTTGCGCGAGCGCATGCGTCGTGCGGGGCGCGCCATGAATGCCGCCCGCGAGCGGCAGGCTCAGATCGTCGAGGGTGCAACGGCGTTGTCCAATGCCGTGGGCGCGGCGCCCGGCCAGCGGATCGAGTACGCGGATAAGGTGCTTTTCCTTTTGCCCGGCCCGCCGGCGGAATTTGAAGCGGTGTTGGATGACCATGTTGTGCCCTGGCTTAGAGAGCAGCTCGCCGGCGGGACCGCGTTGCGCGAACGAATCTTATTGGTTTGCGGTTTGGCGGAAGCGGATATCGTGCAGCGTTTCGAGGCGGCTGATTTCCCGCCTGCGGGGATTGCGACGGCGTATTGTGCCGGCGCCGGGCGGGTGGAGGTGCGCCTGCATCCGGACTCGGACACGAGCGAAGCGGCGCTGGATCAGGCGACTGATCGCGCTGCGGCCTTGTTGGGCGAAGCGGTGTACGCCCGTGAACGTGTGGAGTTGGAAGAGCTTGTCGGGCACCGGCTCAAGGCGCAGGGACAGACTCTTGCTTCGGCGGAATCGTGTACCGGCGGATTGATCGGAGAGCGAATCACGTCGGTCAGCGGTAGTTCGGCCTGGTATCTGGGCGGCATTATTTCGTATGCCGATGCGGTGAAGGTTCGCGAATTGGGTGTCGATTCGGAGGTGCTGGCGCGGGAGGGAGCCGTCAGCGATGCGGTGGTCCGTCAAATGGCGGAAGGGGTGCGGACACGATTCGCTGCGGATTATGGGTTGGCCGTGACGGGGATTGCGGGGCCGAGCGGTGGGACGACGGACAAGCCCGTGGGACTTGTTCATATTGCCGTCGCGCATCCGGACGGAACAACGGCGGAACGACATGTTTTCCCGGGAAATCGCGCCACCGTTCGCGAGTGGACCTGTCGCGCGGCCCTGATGCTGTTGCAGAAGGTGTTGCCGGTCGCGTAGATCGATCGCGGCGCATTATTTCGGGTGATAACCCGTCTCGACCGTTACCTGCACGGCGTCGATGCCGGACATGGCCTCCAGTATGGCGTTTTTTACGCGCCGTTCGATTTCGGGGTAATCCGCCTCGTTGGTGCCCAGGACGGCAACGACGTCGACGGAAAGCGTGAGTCCATGGGCGGGGCCGTCCACGCGGAGGTCGTGGAATTCGGAAAGCTGTATATGGTCGGAGACAACATCGCGCATGACGTCTTCGGCCTCTGCGTATTGTGGGTGCGCCCGATCCACGGGGTCCACGTGCACGATGGCCTTCCCGCTCATGGCGCGTTCGACCTGATCTTCCACCTGCTCGGCGATATCATGCACTTCGAGGGCGGACTTGTTGGCGTCCACTTCGATATGCAGGGACATGAGACGGTCATCGCCGTATTGATGAAGGATCAGATCGTGAACACCGCGTACTCCGCGGATGGAGCGTGCAGCGCGTTCGATGCGTGCCACTTCTTCCGGTGCGGGCGCCTCGCCGAGGAGCGGGCTGATGGCGTCGCGGGCTGTGCAAATTCCGGTGTACAGGATGAACAGCGACACCCCGATTCCGGCCCATCCGTCCGCGCCGGGCCAGCCTGCTCGAGACGCGATAAGTGCGGCGATCACCAGGCCGGTGCTCAAGACATCGGTCACATGATGCCAGTAATCGGCCTTCAGCGCCTGAGAACCGGTGGCGCGCGCCAGCGTGTTGGCGAAAACGGAGACCCATTGTTTGACAAACAATGTGGCGACAACGGCCGCAATCATCCACCACGGCGCCGTGTAGATTTGCGGATCGATGATGCGCGAAAAACCGATGCGCGCGAACTCGATCGCCATGATAATCAGCAGTACGGCAACCACCAGTGCGGTGATGAATTCAATGCGGCCGTGCCCGAAAGGATGTTTGGTATCACGCGGTTTGCGCGCCCAAAGAAATCCGAAAACGACTACGAGACTGCTGCCCACATCGGATAGGCTGTGTATGGCATCCGCCAACAGCGCCACGCTGCCGAGCAGGAGTCCCAGCACGCCCTTCACCAGGAAGAGCGCGACATTGACGATAATGCTCACGGCTCCCTGCAGCAGGCCGATCCGGCTGCGCGCGTCGGGAGTCGTGGGTCGAGTTGTGTCGGGCAGGGCTGTCCGCACCAGCAGGCCGGTCAATCCGCGCGGCGGCCAGTGCGTTTCGGAGGAGGAATTCATGGGGGGGCGCCCTGTCCCGTTGGCTCAGCCGCCGCCGATCGCGAGCGACAAGAAAACGTTATCGCCGTCCTTCAGGGTGTGATTGCGTTTTGCGCGATCGCTGTTGATGAAAGGGATTACGGCCTTCTGGTGTTCCGGA
>SLGY01000034.1 GCA_007136425.1 Kiritimatiellia bacterium | reverse complement strand
TGCAGGTGAAGTTGATGACCAACAACTTGGCGTCCTTGAAATCGCTTAAGCTGTAGGTCTTGCCGTCCGCACCGGGCAAATCCTTGAAGTCGGGTGCGTCTGATCCGATCGGCAGGGTTTCTTGTCCGCTTTGTGTGATTAATGCCATGATAAATTCCTCTCCTTGATACGTGTGGATCTATGTAGCGAGCGTACGCCATCCATGATATGGGGGATGAAGGGCGTGTCAAGGGGAGAGGATCAATCCTAGCGGCCCGTTGAAAACGCATCGTCATCAATAGGCACGCCCTCACGGGCGCGGCTATCATCGCCCCATGGCACAAAACGGTGGCGACGCGGAATGACTGTTGCCAGTGCGGCTCTACCATTGCGCGATAAAAGTCTTGACGATGATGCCGTCGTTCGTATGATCTTCAAAGTAATAACTGGGAGGATGGTATATGCGAAAAATTGGAGTGATGGTATTGATGGGAGTCATGTTGATGGCGTCGCCATCCTTGACCGAAGCCAATGAAAGAAGCGGCGGTATCGGCGGCTTGTTGGTGGGCTGTTGTTTCGGCGTGCGAACGGCCGGCGCGTTCAACGAAGGGAAGGATCTGCATTTCCGGGAATGGGCCCGTATTATCCCTTATGTCGGCGCGGTGTTTGCGATATGGGACGGGATTGAAGGCGCGCAGGGAATGACCACGAGTCAACTGCAACAGAATTACGGCGCGCTATATTACTAACATTCGCATGAATGGAGAATGGAGGAAACGATGAAGAAGATTCTTGTAGCGGGTATCATGGCGTTCATGCTTATGGGCATGATGCCGCAGGCGGAAACAGAAGCCCGGCCCGGCGGTATCGGCGGGTTGCTTGTCGGTTGTTGCTTTGGCATACGCACGACCGGCGAATGGAATGAAGGCAAAGATCTTCATTTCCGCGATTGGGGGCGATTGGTTCCTTTCGTAAATATCGTGCTCGCGGTATGGGATGGTATTCAGGGATACGAAGGAATTACCACGAGTGATTTGAGGGCCGAATACGGCGCGAATTACTATTGAGGTCCCAGACCACGAACTTGAAAACCAGGGCGCTGTTCCTTGCGATCAGCGCCCTGTTTTTTTCTCCGGTCCTTGCCTCCGGAGCCGATCTGGCCAAGGCGTTATACGCCGAAGGCGACTGGCCGGGGGCGCGTCGCGAGGCGCTTCGGACCCGCCTGGCGCAGCCGGATAGCGAAGTCGCCGGCATGATCCATGCGTTGGCGACGTTACGGCTGGATTCGACTGATGCTGACGCAAGGGAAGAAGCCGACCGCTTGATTCGTGAAGCCGGGAATGATGCTGTTCGGGCACGCACGGCGTATGAACTCGGTCGCATTGACTGGGCGATTGGAGAACCGGAAAGGGCCGCCTCCTCCTTGAAACAGGCCTTCAGCTATTCCGCCGAGTACGATCTTTTTCTGAAGACGGCCTATTCGTTGGAGGTTCTTTTGCAGCGGCATCCGGATGCACTGACCGCGACCGATCCCGTGCGGACACAGTTGCGCACCATGCGTCCGCTGATCACCAGGGCTGCGCGGGAGGCCGCAACGCCTCCGACGCCGAATCGGCGATCCGTTCTTTCACGCTTCGCAAGGGCACCGGTCCGATTTTATCAGACACAAATCGGGCCGGCGATTGGGCAGCGTTGTTCGATGCATCCCAGCTGTTCGACCTATTGTGCACACGCATTACAACGATATGGTGCGCTCGCCATACCGATGACCGCGGATCGATTGATTCGTGAAACGGATCATGTGAATCATCGAATCAATCCGGTTATTATCAATGGGGTGGAGAAGTACTATGATCCGTTATCCGACCATACATTCTGGTTCAGGAGGTATCGGCGATGAGGTTACAGAAAATCGATAAGGGCGTTATGGCGGTCGCCATTTTCCTGCTTTCCCTTCCGTTGTCGGCCGCAGGCGATGAGATTGGGCTTCGCCTTGCTTTGCGTTTGTCGGATGAAGGGGAGAAGGGCGCGTCCGCCATTGAATTTCGCCGTTTGGGTATGACGGTGGACGAACCGTTCGCACGGGCGGGCTATTATTGGGCGTCTGCGTACCAATATCATCATGCCGGTGACTATGGCGTCGCGGAGACCATGCTGGATTCAGCGGAAGATGCCTGGCCGCCGATTGAGTCCAAGGCGCTGCTTTTGCGCGCGGAAACGGCGGGAGCGCGCACGGCCCGTGCCGAGGCGGGTTTTTATTGGGAAAGCGTGTTGCGGGGCGCGGATGATGAAGACACCGAACGTCTGGCGAGACGGCGTCTGGCCGCGTTGCGCGTTAAGGAAGGTCGGTTGGAATCCGCGCGCACGCTTCTAGATGACGCGCCGGAAGACGAGGGCGCGGCCCTGGCTGCGTTGGAGACGTATGAGCGAGGGCGCGATAAGAATCCGGTGGTGGGCGGTGCGCTTGGTGCGATTCCGGGTATGGGATACGCCTATGCGGGTGAGTACGCCAACGCCTTTCGCTCGCTGATTCTCAATGCCCTGTTCATATACGGGATGGTGGACACGGCGCAAAACAATCATTGGGGCGGGTTTGCCGTCATCACCTTTTTCGAAATCACATGGTATACCGGCAGCATCTACGGCGGTATTGACGCGAGTCATCGCTATAATCGGCGTCGCCTGAATGACGCCGTGACAGGAATTGAAGGGCGCGCGCAGTTTGAACCGGAATGGGAGGAATTGCCGACGGTCTCATTGCGGTTTGCGTTTTGATTCTTTGAGATCGCTTCCGTAGCTCCCATTTTCAATGGGAGCTCATGCGCCGATTGGAAATCGGCGCTACGGTATTCCTCCAACGGTGGGCAGTCCTTGTAGCTCCCATTTTCAATGGGAGCACGTGCGCCGATTGGAAATCGGCGCTACGGCCCCACCAGAGCTGTTGAAGAAATGCTGTAGCCGCGCCGGCATGCCCCACCGTAGTCTCCTTGGGACGGAGGCGGGTAACAGCGTGGGTGCGATGTCCAGCGGTCGAACAGTCCGCCCACCTTCCCAGCGACGGCTACGGCTTTGTTCAAACGGCTCTAGAATTCGAATCGCCCGCCCAGGCTGACGAATAGCTCGTCGATATGCATTAATTCGCCATAGAGCGAAATGCTGTCATCAACGGGAAAGAGTAGGCCCCCGCCGATGGCCAGTTCGGTATCCGTATCGTCATCGCTGAAGGATTCCCGAAACCCGTTCATCCGGTTGGTGACTTTGAAGTCCACTTTTTGATAGCTGATTCCGACAAATCCGTACAACGTGACAGCATCCAATTCTGAGCTTGCAAGCAGGCCCACATTCAGATCCCAAATATCCAGCTCTGTTTTGGAGCGCACGGTGAAGTCCCGTTCCCGTATCGTTTCGGATTCATCGAAGCTTGCAATACCGAATGCGGCGCGCACGGCCAGATCAAACGGCAAATCATCAATCGGCAAACTGAACTGGCCCCCGATCTGGAGGAACGGTTCGCTGCTGATGCCGTCCGGATCGACAAGACCGCCTCCGCCGAATAAGGCAATACCATCTGCGATTCCGTAGGTAAAGCGACCGCCATAGAGGTTGACGTCACTTTCGAGGGTAGCGCCGGCCCCGAGTCGCATCGTGCCTTCTTCTGTCCGTGCATCGTCCGCAATCGGCAGGGTTAACACCGCATTTGCGCAATAAGGGCCCATACCCGTTAACATCACAGCAGCCAGCAACGCAGTCAGTTTACTTCTCTTCATCGCCCATGCTCCTTCTTGTTGGGGGCATTCTCCCTTAGAACGCCCAATATTCCTGAATAAGTTGGCAATAGCGTATTAGAAATACCAGGTCGTTCGGATGCGGATTTCCCAGTCGAACTTGTCCTCGAACTGGTTGTAAATGTCTTCCGTGGCCAACTTAAGCGCCAGCTCGCCGCCGATGGAGGCGTGATCGACAAAAAAGTAGCGCACGCCGCCGTATGTTTGCAGCTCGAGAAACGTGTCGTCTTCATCGAAGAATTCCACATAACCCAAGCCCAGGCTGCCGCCGACATAGGGGAACCAGAGGGTCATAAGGTCCACGTTATATTCGCCATAGCCGGCTATCGCGATGTCCAACACATCACTACCGCGAAAGCCCAGACCGACCCGGCCGCCGATTTCAATGTAGTCCATGAAGAAACGGCCTGCGGATACGGCGATATTGGCGCCGAAATCATCGCCGTCATCGTCGATCAAGCCCTGAACGCTCAATGCGCTGGTGCCTTGGGTGAGGGTCGGTCGGACAAGGGGTTGTTGCGCGTCGGCCAATCCGATGACAAGCAACCAGGTAAAGAAAGATGACAGATACAGTTTCTTCATGAGTACGCTCCTCTTATAATGATTCCGGTTCAACGGTCCGCATTGACTTTTGCACCAACGCTGTTCACTACCGAATTGCGACGATACTTTCTCAAAAACGTCTGACTGTGTCGATATAAATGCGTACGATTCAACGCGCCAGTGAGGCCAGCGCCGCGGCCTGTGGCAACCCGTCATGGTTACGCACGACACTTCCGAAAAGCGAATACGGACGCGTTTCACGAATTCGTACGGTGACGCGTTGTCCCGTCAGGTCCCGGTCGTCTTCGAAGAAGACCAGTTTATTGTGCGGCGTGCGTCCGCGCCATTTGCCTTTATGTCGGTTCTCGACGAGCACATCCACATCGCTATCCAGCAGGGCGCGATTCTTTTCCTCCAGGATTTCCGTTTGCAGGTCATCAAGTATTTTGCGGCGCCGCTCTTTTTCGTCCGCCGGCACATCATCCGGCAACGAGCGCGCCGCGATGGTCTTGGGTCGCACGGAATATTTGGCAATATGAATCTTTTCCCAGCGCATTTCCGACGCAAGGCGGTACGTGTCCATGAATTGCGCTTCGGTCTCGCCGCAGAATCCGACAATTATGTCTGAGTGGATGGCGGCGTCGGGCATACGCGCCCGGATACGGTCCACGACACGGCGGTATTCGTCGACGGTATAACCGCGCCGCATGGCTGTGAGTACTTCGTCGTTGCCCGCCTGCACGGGTATTTCGATGTGCGGACAGATCTTTTCCGTGTCGGCCACGGTATCGATCAAGCGATCGGTCATCCAGTTGGGATGACTGGTAAGAAAGCGGACGCGTTCCAGCCCGGGAACGGCGGCCACACGGCGCAGGAGACCGGCCAGGTCGGTCTCGTCGTCGAAATCCGTGCCGTAACGGTCGATGATCTGGCCCAGCAGCGTCACTTCACGGACTCCCTGATCGGTGAGACGACGAATTTCGCGCAGGACATCTTCCGGCGGCTTGCTGCGCTCGGCGCCGCGCCGATAGGGGATGACACAGAACGTGCACGCGTGTGAACAACCGAGGACGACCGGGACATTGGCCGTGACCGACTGGCCGCGCAAGGCGGTGGGGAGGGAGAACTCTTCGTCTTGAATGGCTTCCCGCAATGCTTTCTCACGCATATCAAAAGAGCGGGATTTGTCGTACAGGTCTTGATCGCTCAGGTATTCCAGTAACGGTTCCGTCTCGGACGGGGGCATGAACACATCGACGAACGGAAAGCGTTTCTTGAGGCGCGGCGCTTCTTTCATGCCGACCATGCAACCCATGAGGGCAATGGTTATGTCGGGTCGCGCTTCTTTCGTGCGGCGCAGTCGGTGCAACTGATTCAGCGCTTTATCTTCCGCCTGCTGTCGCACCACGCAGGTGTTCAGCACCACGAGGTCCGCTTCATCTACCGCTTGTCCGGGGGTATAGCCCAGCGCTTCAAGCTGTGATGATAGATGACGGGAATCCGCCTCATTCATTTGGCAGCCAATCGTCCAAACATGGTAGGTGCGTGACATGGTTCTGCGAAAACTCCTTTACTGACAATGGGTATATACTATGCCTATCCGGGAAACGCAATGGCGGTGCAGGGCTGATTCGTGTATACACGCAACTCATTGCCCATCAATGACGAATGACGAAAGACCCAAGCCCGAATCAAATCCGAAGCACGAAGTCCGAAGCCAGCCCCAGAAGAGCGGCGGCTATCTGCTGAACCGAT
>SLGY01000128.1 GCA_007136425.1 Kiritimatiellia bacterium | reverse complement strand
GCTTTCTATGAAGACTGGCTGCAACGGCATCGCGATCTCGGACACGAACCCGTCATGGCCTCCGGTATCTGGACCTGGGGCGGCCATTTCTGGTACGCGCACCACAAAACGTCCGCCAACGTCCCGCCCTGCATCCGGGCCTGCCGCACGAGCGGCGTGAAAGAACTCTTCTTCACCTTGTGGGGCGACGACGGTGCCTACTGCGAATTCGACAGCGCCCTCGCCGGCATCGCCTGGGCCGCCGAACTCGCCGTCTCCGGCGACGGGCCCGTAAACGAAAAGGCGTTGGTCCAGCGTTTCCGCGCCGTGTGCGGCGGCGACTGGCATCAGGTCGTTGAAGCGGACGGAATCCAGACGACCATTTGTCCGGCCTCCTTCTTTTGGGACGATCCCTTGCTTGGCATCTACTGGAAGAACGAATCGTTGAAAGGCGCGGATCATTGGCAACGGGTACTGCGCCAGTTCAATCGCGCGTTGCGTCGTTTGAAACCTGTCCGCGAACGGGAAACGCCCATTGACTTCGCGCATTGGACGGTGGTGACCAACTATCTTCGCGCGGTCATCAAGTTCCGCCTGGCTCTCGACAACGCCTACGCGATGCGCGATATCGACACTCTGGCCAAACTCTATCGTCAGGCGCGCCGCATGCCGCAAAAACTGGAGCAATGCAACCGGAGCTTCCGGCGACAATGGATGCGTCGCAACAAGCCGCAGGGTTTTGAGACGGTCCAGAATCGGATTGGCGCACGCAAACAGCGCTGGCTGGAACTCGCCACGCGACTGGACGACCTATGCGCGGGCCGGATCGCTTCCATTCCCGAACTCGACGAACGCCCCACCCAACCCCTCACCCTTTACACCCGCTGGCGCGACGTCTCCAGCGGCGGGATCGGATAAAGACAAGCCACAATCACTGGACACCGGTTGGGCATGGGAAGGGGGCGGCCTGCCGGGGGATTATCGTCGCCCTCGACGATTAGAAGTGAAGGCTGGTCGGGGCGACTGGATTTGAACCAGCGACTTCTACGTCCCGAACGTAGCGCTCTACCAGGCTGAGCCACGCCCCGACCTAATTGGTTTCAACACGTTTTTTCGTAACTACCGATTCGCACCACCCAAGTCGATCCGTCCCGACCTGACCGTTTGCGCTATCTTTTCCACGCTCGACAGCCGCTTGAATCGATCGGGCGTCACTCTACCCTACCCATACGCTATGGCAAGCAGAAATCCCGGAGCGCCGGGCGAGCACTGCGTTTTTTGGCACTTTACGGAAAAAAGGTTTCCCGGGATGCGTTTCCTGTACTATACTCGCCCGTTGCAATGATATCGAATGATATTTAGCCAGTCTAGAAACCGAGCCGGCAGGTTCGGTGCGCCTATCAGGAAAGGAGAATACGCGTTATGTCCGAATTGAATCGTCTTTTGAAAGAGTTGGAAGGCCTGAACGCCGATCTGCATGAAAAGGATTTTCTGCTGACATGGGATAAATCCGAGGCCGAGTTGAAGTCCGTTCTGCTGGTGGCGGAATCCTTGCGTGACTTGTATCGGAACAATATCTCCGCACGCTGTTTCGAATCGGGGCTGGCCATTTCCAATTTCCGGGATCAATCCACCCGCACCCGGTTTTCCTTTGCGTCAGCCTCCAACCTGCTCGGTCTGGCCGTACAGGACCTCGATGAGACGAAATCACAGATCGCCCATGGAGAAACGGTCCGGGAAACCGCCAATATGATCTCGTTTCTGACGGAGGTGATCGGGATTCGCGATGACATGTATCTGGGCGCAGGACACACCTACATGCTGGAAGTCGCTGAAGCGCTTGATGACGGGTATCGGAACGGCGTGCTGCCGCAACGACCTGCGATCGTGAATCTGCAGTGCGATGTGGATCATCCCACCCAGGCCATGGCCGATCTGATGTGGTTGAAGGAGTATTACGGCGGTTTGGATCAGTTGAAAGGCAAGAAGATTGCGATGACCTGGGCTTATTCGCCGAGTTACGGCAAACCCCTTTCCGTGCCTCAAGGGATTATCGGGTTGATGACCCGTTTCGGCATGCAGGTGAGCCTGGCGCATCCGCCCGATTATGATCTCATTCCCGACGTGGTGGATGTGGCGAATAAGAATGCAGCGGAATCCGGCGGGACGTTCGAGCATGGCAACTCCATGGAAGACGCGTTCAAGGATGCGGATATCGTGTATCCGAAATCGTGGGCCCCCTACCATGTGATGGGCAAACGTACGGAGCTCTTGCGCGCGAAGGATACGGACGGGCTGAAACAACTTGAGCAAGCCTGCCTCGCTGAAAATGCGAATTACAAGGACTGGGAATGCACGGAAGAGAAGATGAAGCTGACCAAGAGCGGCAAAGCCCTATACATGCATTGCCTTCCGGCAGATATCACGGGTGTTTCCTGCAAGGAAGGGGAAGTGTCCGATTCCGTGTTTGAGCGGTACCGACTGGAAACGTACAAGGAAGCCGGCGCGAAACCGTTTATCATTGCCGCCATGATGTTGACGAGCCGTATGAAGGATCCGGTCGGCTTATTGGGACAGTTGGCAAAACGCGGCACGGTTCGAAAGATCGGCTGAGCCCCTCTTCTCACGAATAGACGCGCCCCCCTACTCCGGGGGGGTGTTCCGCCACGTGTCAGGAGGTATCACCGTGCGCACGACGCGAAACCCAAGGATATTCAAGGGTTCTGCGGGGAAATGAAAGCGGCGATAGGCGACGCGGCAACGCTCCTTGCGGTCGTACCAGCCGCCGCCGCGAATGACCCGCCCTTGGTTGCTGCGTTCGGGTCCGCGCAGGTCGAAATCGGATGTTAACGGGTAGTCGGCATACCAGTCCCAGCACCATTCCCAGACATTGCCGAGGATGTCATAGAGGCCCCACCCGTTCGGTTCCCTTTGACCGACTTCCCGAGGGCGGCCGCGGGACGTGTCCGAGTACCAGGCAGCGCGCCAAAGATTGCGGCGTCCCTGAGATCTGGGTTCGATAGGCCCCGTGTAAAACGCGTCCTCCGTAGTCGCGCGCGCGGCGTATTCCCATTCGGCTTCGAGCGGTAATCGGTAACCGTTGCGCTCGTGGTATGCCACCCATACATTGCCCTCTTGTTCATATACCGGTTCAAGACCTTCCCGTTCGCTGAGCCGGTTACAGAAGGTTACGGCCTCACCGAATGTCATGGAATCCACCGGCGTGTGCTCGCGCCCTTCCCGCACGGAGCTGGGATTCGCTCCCATGATTTCCTCATACTGCTGTTGGGTCGTCTCGGTGGCGGCCATATAGATCGTGTGCCGAATATGCACGGTGTGCGGACGTTCGTTCGCGCGCCTGCCATACTCATCCAACGGGCTGCCGCGCCGGTAGGTGCCCGGCGGGATAAGGCGCATGACGATGCCGACACTGTTCGTTTTCTCTATCGGCAATCCGCTCTGCTCCGCGTAAGCCGCCTGGCCGGGCTCCTGGACAAACGGTTGAATGGACGGCCTTGACATCCACCAACCGCCCACGGCCGCCGTACCGCCGACAATCAAAACGATCAGCGCGATCAAATTGTTTTTTTGCGTTTTTGGCGCCATAGCCCCGAAACCATCTACCTGCATCCCATGTGCAAGCTCAACCTTAATCATGTGGCGGACGCGGCTTCTCCTCGCCATCCATCGCATTCCGCGACCATACCGCCAAAGGGTCATCGAGCCATACGGACAGGGGGAAAGTATACAGTAACCGCCCCTCCCGGTACCCGTCGGACACCACGTCCGACGGTGAGACTATACGGCTCCGCTCCAAAACACGCAAACAACAAAATCATTCCTGCGGGCTGTCCAAACGTTTTTTTTGTGCAATAAATGGGGGACCACTCCGTTTTATGGAAGGAGTGGGCTATGAAAGCACGCGGATGGAACACAGAGACAAACAATGGCTTGCACGATATCGCGAGGGCGATGTGAGCGCTTTGGGCGAGATGGTGGAGTTCTATCGTCGGCCATTGTTCGGGTTCATTCTCAGAATGACGGAGGGACGGGATGAGGCGGATGACATCTTTCAGGAAGTCTGGATTCGCGCCATTCGCCACCTCGACACCTTCAAGGAACGCCGCTTCCTGAGTTGGCTTTTTCGGATAGCACACAACCTGATCATCGATCGGGCGCGCAAGAAAAAGCCGGATACAAGTTTGCAGGAAGGCAAAGAGGATGAACCGACATTGGAAGAACGAACGGCTTCGCCGGGGCCGTCACCCGCGGACGAGGCGGATTATGCTGATATGAAAAGCCGGATCAGAACGGCAGTGAACCGATTGCCACCGGATCAGAAAGCGGTCTTTCTGATGCGTATGGAGGGCGATTTGAGCTTTAAAGAGATCGCCCGGATTCAAAACGTATCCATCAACACTGCGCTGGCTCGCATGCATTACGCCCTCGACAAGCTGAAGGGCGATCTGGCGGAGGAATACAGCAGATGATTCGGGACGCGAAATGAACAACAAAAAATGGAAATACGAGATTTTAAAGGACGACGCGGGCCAACTATCCGCCCGACGCCGGAAAGCCTTGGCGCAAAAGCTGGCCCGCGATCCGGATCTGTCGGCGTATCGGGATCAGTTGCAAACGGTGCGGCAAACGGTACGTACAGATGAAGAAGAAACGAAAGTCAGCGATTTCGCGCTGGCCCGTATCCAAGCGGAGGCGGAACGACATGTGCGCCACAGGGAACCCGCTCGTCGACACGATGTCGCCCCGCCTATCTTGGCTCACTTTCGACCGGCGCTCATCTACGCCACCATCTCCGTGGCGATCCTGTTACTGGGCGCCATCTGGCTGCTACGTGCGCCGCCGGGCGAGGCGCCGATCTACGCGGAACCCGCGCCACGCGTTCAGCCCGACCCGTCCCCCCCCGAGGACTGGGACCTAGCGTTTGAAATCGAGCTCATCGAATTGGAGGAAAAACTTGGCCGCCTAGACCTTGTGCTGGATGACGCCATCCAAGCGCCGGAAGACGATCATACGGAAGAATGGTTAAGGGAATTGCTGCAATTGGAGGATTCATAATGAAAAGAAATACGACATCACGAATCGGATTGATGGGATTGTGTGCGATGATTGCAACCCTCGGATTGACCAGCGTCCTCGCTCAACCTTACGGACAGGACCGTCCGCGTGAGGGGCGGGAGGATCGGATGGCCGCCCGCCCCCTTCTGGAACAATGGCTGGAAAGGCTGTCGGAAGAGGGTCCATCCGAATACGAGCGTCTGATGGAACTGAAAGATCAACAGCCCGCCGCCTTCCGGGAGGAGTTGCGTAATCATCTACACGACGCGCGAAGCATGCGCCGGCTGCGCAATGCGTACCCTGACCTGCACCAACACCTTGAGCAAATGCCCCGGGAAGAGCGTGTCCGTTTCAGGGCGCTCTTGGGCGAAGACCCCGAGGCCAGGCCGGGCCGTCACCGGCGCCTCTCCCAGGAATACCTGACGGAACACGAGGCCACCCGCGAATTCGTGAAAGAATGGCGAGCTGCGGAAGACACTGACGGACGCGAAACGGCGCGTACGGCACTGCGCAACCACTTGGAAGAGCTTTTCGACCAACGCATGGAAGCCCAGGAAGAAGAAATCCGGCGCGCCGAAGAACGGGTCGAACGACTGCGCAGCCTTCTGGACGAGCGACGCGATGATCGCGAAACCTGGGTTGACCGCATCCTGCAACGTCTTCTCCAGGAAGAGGACCGTCGCACTCGTGAACAACACCGTATGCGCCGCAGGGAACCGTAAGCGCCTTCTACCCTACCCGCTCGGCGTCGCTCCAGAGTTCTTCCAGCGCATAATAGGCGCGCGTTTCAGCGGAAAAGACGTGTACCACCAGATCGATGAAATCCAGCGCGACCCATTGACTGTCCGGAGTTCCCGATTTCCCGTAACAGCGCACGTCACGTTTCTTCAACGCCACGGTCACTTCATCCGTCAGCGCCTTGATATGCGGGACACTGGTGCCGGTTGCCATGAGATAATAATCCGTCACATTGGAGAGCTTGCGCACATCCAGCAGCACCACGTCACGGCCCTTATGTTTTTCAAGCGCTTCACGCGCCAACTGCGTTAATTCCATCGCTTCGATCAGACGTTCTCCTTTTCCATATACAGATTCTGCGTCTTAATATAATCCTCCACACCGCGCGGCACAAGATAACGAATGGAACGTCCTTCGGCGACGCGACGCCGTATTTCGGAGGATGAAATATCGATCAAGTGCCCGTCAAACAGGTCCGCCCCCAAACGGGCCGGCCATGGAGCGGGAAGTCGCACACCGGCCATCAGCGCATCCCGTTCCGGCATACCCGGTCGCCGCATCGTAATGAAACGGCAGGATTCGAGCAATTCCACGATATTCCGCCAAGATACCAGTTCCGGCAAGGTATCGGCGCCGATAATGAAATGCCAAGCCACATCGGGACTTCGCGCGCGCAGCTCACGCACCGTATCGACGGCATACGAGACGCCCGGCCGTTCCAGTTCCACACGGGACACCGTCAAATCCGGATCATCCTCCAAAGCCCTTTCCAGCATGGCCAAGCGCTGATCTCCGGAAACAAGACCCGCCATCGACTTATGCGCCGGGCGCGCACAGGGGACGAATAACACGCTCGAAAGGCCGTGCGCATCAATGGCGTCACGCGCCAGGATCAGATGTCCGACATGTACGGGATTGAACGTCCCTCCCAGAATTCCGATTTTCTTGGATTCACTCATCAACGTAAACGGCCGCCACGCGTTTTATTCTCGCTTGCACGAATGACAGCCCTAGTCTATCGTGCCGACCATAGTTTTCCAACACCGAACTCTCTAAGGAGCATAGCATGTCAGAAATCATTGATATTGTCGGACGCGAAATCATCGATTCCCGCGGCAACCCCACCGTGGAAGTAGAAGTGGCCCTCTTAAGCGGCGTAGTCGGCCGCGCCGCCGTGCCTTCGGGCGCCTCCACGGGCGTGAACGAAGCCCTCGAACTGCGGGACGGCGCGAAGAGCCGATTTTCGGGTAAAGGCGTACAGAAGGCCGTCAAGAACGTCAACACGATCATCGCCGACGCCTTGGACGGCTACGACGCCCTCGACCAGACGGTAATCGACCAGGCCCTGCTCAAGTTGGACGGGACCGAGAATAAGAGCAAACTCGGCGCAAACGCCATGCTGGGCGTTTCGTTGGCCGTGGCGCACGCGGCCGCCGCCTATCTTGAACTGCCCCTGTTCCGCTACATCGGCGGGGCAAATGCCAAATGCCTGCCGGTCCCGATGATGAACATCCTTAACGGCGGCGAGCACTCGGACGCCCCCGTGGACATTCAGGAATTCATGATCATGCCCAAAGGCGCCAAATCCTTTTCCGACGGGTTGCGCATGGGCGCGGAAGTCTTCCATGCGCTGAAGGGCGTATTGAAGAAGATGAACCTCAGCACAGCCGTTGGCGACGAGGGCGGGTTTGCGCCCGATCTGAAAAACAATCAGCAGGCCCTGGACGTAATCATGACGGCCATAGAAAAGGCGGGATACAAGCCCGGCAAAGACATCTTCATCGCGCTCGATGCGGCGGCCAGCGAATTCTACGATAAACAGAAGAAGAAATATGTTTTCAAGAAGAGCGATAAATCCAAACGGTCCGCCGATCAGATGGTGGAGTACTACGCCGACTGGATAAAGAAATACCCCATCATCAGCATCGAGGACGGTTGCGACGAAGACGATTGGAAAGGCTGGAAGAAACTCACGGACGCCATCGGCGATCGCTGCCAATTGGTCGGGGACGACCTGTTTGTAACGAACACCAAGTTCCTTAAGAAAGGCATTGAAATGGGTGTCGCCAATTCCATTCTGGTCAAGGTCAACCAGATCGGCACGCTCACCGAAACACTCGACGCCATTGAAATGGCGAAGCGCGCCGGCTACACGTCCGTCATCAGCCATCGCTCCGGCGAGACGGAGGACACGACCATCGCCGACATCGCCGTGGCCACCAACGCCGGCCAGATCAAGACCGGCTCTATGAGTCGAACGGATCGCGTGGCGAAGTATAATCAACTGCTGCGAATCGAAGAAATGCTTGGCGATACCGCCATATACGGCAGCGCCATGTACGGCAGCAAGATTTGAGTCCGCCTTGACAGGGGCGAGTCGGTGGATCAGTGTGTATGACGTGCAGATGAGAGCGGCTTTCCCGGCCGGCTTTCAATCGCGCACGAATACAGTACCATGAGTCGCTGGGTCGCCATATACCGTATCGCATGGATTGCCTTGGGCGTGCTCGTCCTGGTAGGGATGGGGTTCATGTTTGTCCCGCTGATCCAGGAGGACCGGGAATATCAACGTCGCGAAAGCGCGTTGCGCGAGGAAATTCGTCAGGAGGAGCAACGAATCCGCGAATTAAAGTTGAAGCAGGAACGCTTTCAATCCGATCCGGCGTTCGTGGAGCGCATTGCCCATGAAATCGGTCTGGCCAAACCCGACGAAACCATCTTCCGGTTTGTCGATGAGGAGCCGGGCACCGATCCCGATGGACCATGAAGCCGGTTCGTATCGACGCCGACAAGACATTTCCGCCCCGGGAATGCCCCGGCTGCGCGATGGAAGTGCCCGCCAATAATAACCGATGCCCCATATGCGGTTATGACTTTCCGAATCCCAGCCCGCGCCAGAAGCACATGAAATTCTGGGGCGCCGTCATTATGTTGGTGCTCTTTATCTTTGTGATGCTACGCCTGTTCTAAGAAGAAAGGTTGAACGCGGCACCCCCCTTTGATATACCCGAATGGCGTAGACACGGCATCACGCGAGCGCCTGTAGCTCAACTGGACAGAGCGCTGCCCTCCGGAGGCAGAGGTTGTGGGTTCGAACCCCGCCAGGCGTACCATTTACTTGACGTACTGCGTTCCGCCCGATGGCGCTATGGCTGATGGTGGCGGGTCGCCCCGTCCGGGAGGGATGTCTACCCGTTCTTGCGTTCGAATTCCTTCATGAAAGCGACGAGCGCGTTCACGCCCCCTTCCGGCATGGCGTTATAAATGGACGCGCGAATGCCGCCCACGGATCGATGCCCTTTCAAGCCCGTCATGCCTTCCCGGGTCGCCTCTCTTATGAACGCCGCTTCCAGCTCTTCGGAGGGCAGGCGGAACGTCACGTTCATCGTCGAACGATACTCGGGCATGGCCGTGCCGCTATAGAATTCGCCGGCATCGATGAGGTCATACAGTGTTCGGGCCTTGCGTTCGTTGCTTTCCGCCATGACTGCAAGACCGCCCTTCTCCTTCAACCAGCGTGTCACCAACATGACCATATAGATGGGGAAACACGGGGGGGTATTGTAGAGGGAATTCGCCGCCATGTGGGTCTTGTATCGATAAAACAAGGGCACCGAATCGGATACCCGCTCGGCAAGATCCTTCCGCAAGATGACCAACGTAACGCCGGCCGGTCCCAGATTCTTTTGAGCGCCCGCATAGATCAAGCCGAACCGCGACACGTCCAGCGGACGGGACAGGATATCGGACGACATATCCGCGACCAGCGGCGCTTGGGTAACTGGGAATTCTTTCCATTGCGCGCCGGAAATCGTTTCATTCGACGTAATGTGCACGTAGGCGGCATTGTCGGTGTACTGCAACTCGTCCACGCGCGGCACGCGCGCCGGCATGTCCTTTTCACAATCCGCAATGACGTTGACCGCGCCGATAACGCGAGCCTCTTTGATCGCCTTGGCGGCCCAGGCGCCTGAATTGGTATAGTCGGCAACCTGCCCCTCGCCCAGCAGGTTCATGGGCGCCATGGCGAACTGTCCGGTCGCGCCCCCGGTGAGAAAGATCACGGCATAATCGTCGTTCAGGTCGAGCAAGTCCCGAAGATTCTGTATCGCTTCGTTGTGGACGGCGTCGTACGCCTTGCTGCGATGGCTGTCTTCCATGATCGACCGCCCCGTTCCCTGATAATCCAGCAATTCGGACTGCGCCTGTTCCAGCACTGCCACAGGCAAGGCGGCGGGGCCGGCACTGAAGTTATAGACTCGATTCATAAAACAACTCCTTGAAAGAATGAATGGATGAGTCTTATCATCCGCCCATTCTGACTGCAACGGATATATCGCGGGGGCGCACCATGCTGAATCGCATCTTTCGTCTGGCGGAAAACAACACCACCGTACGCGTCGAAATCATCGCCGGGATCACCACGTTTCTGACGATGGCCTATATCATATTCGTGAATCCCGCAGTACTGGCGACCGATTTCGCCGGAGAACCGACCGGTTTGGACCCGCAGGCCGTCATGCTGGCGACCTGTATCGCCGCGGCCGTAGCCACGATCATCATGGGGCTTTACGCCCGGTACCCGATCGCTCAGGCGCCCGGCATGGGGAATAACCATTTTTTTGTGACCGTGGTGATGGGCTTGACGGCACTCGGAATCACCAACGCATGGGAGGTGGCCCTGGGCATTGTGTTCATCTCGGGTTTCACCTTTCTTCTGCTCTCCGTATTACGTGTCAGACAGGCCGTAATTGACGCGCTCAGCCCAAGTCTGCGCAGCGGGATTTCCGTGGGGATCGGCTTGTTTATCACGTTCATCGGACTGCGCAATGGACAGATCGTGATCGGGGAACCCGGCACGCTGGTCGGCTTGAATGCCGACCTGTTCGCCTCCGGCCCGGGCGTCTTCATGATCGGACTCCTGGTCATTTCCGTTCTGCATGCACGACGCATTATCGGGTCCATTCTCATCGGGGTCCTGGTCGCCGCCGCCACGGCCTGGTTCCTGGGCGAAGTGGAAACGCCCAGCGCGATTTTCGGCGTTCCGCAAATCGAAAACCCGGCGATCGGCCGCATGGACCTGCGTACCGCCCTGACCCTCGCCTGTGTCCCGTTCATCATCATGTTCGTTTTCACGGACATGTTCGATACGGTGGGCACCTTGGTCGGCGTCACGGAACGGGCGGGCTTCATGAAAGACGGCCGGTTGCCGCGCGCGAATCGCGCCCTGGTATCCGACGCCATCGGGACCATGGTCGGCGCCACGCTGGGCACCAGCACCGTAACCAGCTACATCGAAAGCGCCGCCGGCGTCGAACAGGGCGGTCGCACGGGGTTGACCGGCGTGGTGGTCGCCGTGCTGTTTCTGCTTGCTTTGTTCATGTCCCCGCTGATCGCGTTGGTCGCATCGTTTCCGCCGATTACCGCGCCCGCTCTCGTCGTGGTCGGGGTGTTCATGGCGCAGAATGTAAAACGGGTGGCCTGGGATGATATTACCGAAAGCCTGCCCGCCTTTTTGATCATGCTCGGCATTCCCCTTACCTACTCCATTGCGGACGGTCTAGCCATCGGCTTCGTGGTGTATCCGGTATTGAAACTGCTGTCGGGCCGGGGCGGAGAAGTAAAACTACTCATGTACATTCTCGCCGCCGTGATGCTGGCCTATTTCATATTCGTGCGCGCTCAAATGGGATAGAACACACTCCGCACGTGACTGTCGCAGTCGGACGGACCGCACCGAGCCCCTGCGAAATGGACTCGCCGGCAGGGCGTCTTGTCACGCGCTGCACAGGACCGGGTCGAGTCGCGTCTTGAGTTCTTCGCGCAGGTCACGCGCCTCGTATCGCTCTATGCGCGCCCGTTGCCCTTGCAATATGGATTCGCGCAGCGGTCCTTCAGCAGTCAGACGTCCCATCATTTCCGCCACCAGATCAAAGCGTTTCTCGTGAAACAGCACCCCCGCCCCATCCATCGTGCCGGGTACCGCCGCGGCGGCGTAGGCCAGGACGGGCACGTCCATGACCATGCTCTCGATAACGGGAATGCAGAACCCTTCATGCTCGCTCATGCACAGGAACAGATCGGCGGCGCGATAACAGGCGTTCAAGGTGTCCTGGCGGATGGACCCGGTAAACACGACATCGCGGATCTTTAATTCGCGTTGTTGCGTCAGCTGATACGCGTAATAGGATTCCAACCCGGAATAGGACCCGGCAATGATCAAACGCGAATGGGGCTCCACATACCGCTGGTAATAGTGAAAGGCGTACAGCAGGTCTTCAATCCGCTTGTTCGGGGCGCAGCGCCCCACAAACAGGATGTTCTTCTTCCCATCGTCAAATTCCTTGAACTGGCGGCGATCAACACCATTGCGCAGCTTTTCCAGATCGAGGACCAATGGCAATACGTCAACGGACGGACACCCCATGCACTGGAATTCCGCGGCGTTATAGGCGCTGTCCGCCAGGTTCACCTCCGCGACCGTGGCTAGGCGACGCGCCTGTTCCCGGCCCTGGGCTAGATTCCGCGCGATCTCTTCCTGAACTCCGCGAAAATAATCCGCGGGCGTGATGTTGTGATACAAGATGACCTTGCGACAAGGCAACGTGGCAAAACGATCATTCACGATCGAGCCGATGGAAAGATGCAGCAACACGACGTCGTCGGGGCGTACCATGTCCGACGCCCTATCCACGTCATATCCGTCCTTGCGCAACTCGGGAAGGATCCGTCTCAATTCGGAAAAGAGCTCGGATTCATATCCCCACGACCGAAATATGTCGCGCATGACTACGGCTTCATTGCTGATGGCGTCGCCCCGACTATAGCCCGCAACAAATTGATGTATCGCATTCATTACGGACCATAGCATAGCGAGCCGGGAACACCGAGAAAAGGTATTTGCATCATTTCGTTCGTGGACCGACTATAGGGTCTTACACGGATCCGGACATACACCATGCACACGTGGAAGCGAACTTTCATATTCATTTGGATTTCCCAGTTCATCTCCATACTGGGTTTTTCCTTCGCATTACCCTTTGCCCCCTATTACATACAGGAACTGGGCGTAACCGATCCGGTGCAATTAAGGATCTGGGTGTCGTTGTTTGCCACCGCGACCCCGCTCGCGCTCGCCATTTTCTCCCCGTTATGGGGGGCGGCATCGGATAAATACGGCCATCGCTTGATGATGCTGCGCGCCAATTTCTGTGCCGTGGCGGTGCTGGCCGCAATGGGCGCGGTACGCAGTGTGGAAGCCTTGATCGCGTTACGCCTGCTGCAAGGGGCGTTGACGGGCACGTTCACGGCATCGCAGATCATGGTGGCGGCCTATGCCCCGGAAGAGCGTAGCGGGCGGGCACTCGGGGCACTCTCGGCCGCGGTCTTTTCCGGGGCCATGTGCGGGGCCTCGCTGGGCGGCCTCGTCTCGTCGCTCTTCGGCTATCGTACCGTCTTCTTCATCGCCGCCGGTCTGTTGCTGATATCCGCATTGCTTATACTGCTGGGAACACGGGAAGTTCGCACGACTCACGACGCTTCCCCCGTCCAAAGCGAGGACGCGCCCCCTCAAACGACCTCGCGCAAGGTCTTTCTGGGCGCATTACCCTTGCTCGCGTTGATTACCGCCATTTCCTATGTACGACAATTCGATATGGCAATGATGCCCCTGTTGGTACAGGAAATACACGGCCAACTGGAAGGGGTCTCTATTCGGACCGGCGCCCTGTTTGCCGTCAGCGGCATCGCCGGGCTGCTTTCCAGCGTATATCTGGGAAGATTGGCGGACCGAATTCATCCTTCCAGAATCGGTTACTTTTCCGCCTTCGGCGCCGCATTATCCATGCTGCCACAAGGTCTAGCCGCAGCCATTTGGGTCCTTTTCCCGGCACGATTTGCGATGATGTTTTGTGCCGGCGGCCTGGAGGCCACCACACAGATATGGCTCTCAAAAACAACGCCGCAAAAATACAAAGGGATAATCTTCGGATGGGCCAGTACCGCCCGCTCCATCGGCTGGGTGCTGGCCCCGTTGTCCAGCGGCGCCATCGCCGCCGTGTACGGCATACGACCGGTCTATTTCGTCGGGACCGCCCTCTTTCTGCTGACAATCCCCATCATCCTCATGACCATCCGACGCGCAAACAGGTTGCCCGCCTGAGCCCGAACAACGTCCGTTTCGGCTCACAAACCAGTCCTCGTCCCTCGCCGACGAATGAGACGACCGAAAAAGAGGTAGCCCACAAGGAGCCAGCACAGGGTCACACTACTGCACAATCCCAGCACGAATACCGGTCCGAACTCGGCAATCAATGGCATGGACGCCGCCGTGAAAAGTCCCCCGCCGACGATGGGCTCGAACAACAGCTGTTTGTACCCGAAGCTTTCCAGGGCGCCGGATTCGTTTCGGGGATCGGCCATCCGCATGAGAAGCAGGCCGGTAACCGTGACCCCCATGGACTGACCGTAGTCCCCGACACCGCGTTCGAACCAACCGAGCGGAATCAGGCGCGGTGCCAGGACGATAAGACCGAATAAATTCCAGAGTATCCCCGCAGCCGCCAGCATCAGAAAAGGCCCCATATTCTCGCCCAAGGCCATCAGAGATAATGTGCCGAGCGCGGAAACGATCGTAAAATCCAATGCCGTACCCGATATGCGATTCATTAATCGTCGGTTGATATGATGTTGCTGACGCGTCTTATCCACAACCAACTGCACGATTACCCCGCCTATCATTGCGAGTGGAAACAGCGGCACGTAGGCAATTAATACCAACCCATCGTCGGCGCCCCAGGTCGTCCTCTCAATCCATAACAAACCCTCTCGAAGCAACCACCCGATCCCGATGGCCAAACCGACTACCCCCAGATGCACGGACAAAGGATCCGTGGGTTTTGCCTCCTGTTCCTTCTCCCATTGCAGTTCCCGGGCTTCTTCAAGCGTATCCCTGTCCGTGCCGGCCGCGCGCGGCGCATCCCGCAGCCGTACTTTCCCCTGATCCGACAACTTTATGTGCCCGCGCCGAGCCGCCCAATTGATTACGACGGTTCCCAATACCACGCCTGTCACCAGGCCGACGGTAGCCAGGCCGAGCGCAAGATCGGCCCCCTCATCGAAGCCCAGATCACGAAAGGTCTGCGCCATGCCGGCCGCCGTACCATGTCCGCCCTCGAAACCAATTTCGATCAGTGCGCCGGCCAGCGGGTTCAGTCCGAATACGGGCGTCAACACAAGCAGACACAACGTAATTCCGACCACGTATTGCCCCCAGGCTAAAGTCTGACCGAACACCACCTGCGGTCCGGCCCGCATCCAAATCTCTCGAATGCCCGGAATCGGCTTGCCGAGAAACAGAGCCGCAAAGACCACGCTGATTAACAAGCCGGGCAAGCCACGCCATACGGCGACCAATCTCTCGGGAAATAATCCATTGGCCAACCCGTGTCCGGCGCCGAAGACGTTCGTAACAACCCAACCCAACCCTTGAGCACCCAACAGCAGCACAAGGAAACCGGCAATGATCGAGCTGGGAATGAACAATGACTCGAAGATCGTAATTCTTGCCTTCAGCATTCTGGCCACGACAAGAAACAGACCGATGATGATCAGCCCCCAAAAGACGTCCAAATGCGACATGCCTGTGCCTCCTTTCGGCGAGTACCTCCGCTCAGAACCGCCATGTTGTTACAAACCCCGCCTTCTGACAAGCCATCCGTTGGGCGCGAACGCCAAAAGGCCGTCCGACAAGACCGCAAAAAAAGCCGCCGACACCATAACGGCGTCGGCGGCCTGCAGGATCTTATTGTTTACTTATTTAGCGGCGTTGTAGAGTTCCTCGACCTTCTTCCAGTTCACCACGTTCCACCAGGCGGCGATGTAATCCGGCCGACGGTTCTGATAGTTCAGGTAGTAGGCATGTTCCCAGACGTCCAGTCCAAGGATGGGTTGTCCGAGACAATCATGCACGCCCTTCATGAGAGGGTTATCCTGGTTGGGCGTGGAGCACACGCACAACGTACCGTCGTCCTTAACGCTTAGCCAGGCCCAGCCGGACCCGAACCGCGTCGTTGCGGCTTTCGCAAACGCCTCTTTAAAGGCGTCGAATCCGCCCAGATCCTTCTCAATCGCCGCGGCCAGTTCTCCTCCCGGCGTTCCGCCGGCGTTCGGAGCAAGGATCTGCCAGAACAGGGCATGGTTATAATGACCGCCCCCGTTATTGCGCACCGCCGTACGAATATCCTCCGGTACCGACGAGAGATCCGAAATCAGGTCCTCCAAGGGCTTATCGGCCAATTCCGGGTGCTTTTCCAAAGCCGCATTGAGGTTGTTCACATAGGTCGCATGATGCTTCCCATGATGGATTTCCATGGTACGCGCATCGATATGTGGTTCGAGTGCATCTTTCGCATAGGTTAATTCTGGTAATGTATGGGCCATTCGGACTCTCCTTTTGATTGATGTTTCGTTTCCTGTCCACTAACAGCGCACAGTATACGCACGCATTTGACCTTGTCCAGTGGCGGACGCAATAGATATACTCCGCCCATGTCAGCCACAGGAAACACTTTTTTTGCCAACCCCGCGGTTATCAGCGCCTTTTTCGCCTGGCTCATCGCGCAGGCCCTCAAATTCATCATTCACGTGCTGAGAACCCGCAAGATGGATTTCTATATCTTCGTCAGTACCGGCGGAATGCCCAGCTCTCATTCCTCCATGGTCAGCGCACTGGCGACGTCCATCGGCTTGACGGCGGGCTTCGGCAGCCCGCTCTTTGCCCTGGCCTTGGGCTTTGCCCTGGTTGTAATGTTCGACGCGCAAAGCTTTCGCCGCGCCGCCGGCCAACAGGCACGGTTACTGAACCAGATCGTGGAGGAACTGTTCAAAGAACACCACTTCTCGGAAAAGAAACTGGCGGAACTGCTCGGTCATACCCGTTACGAGGTCTTCTTCGGCATGTTGCTCGGGATCCTGATCGCCATCCTGTTTCATCAGGGTATTTGACCGGAGTTTTTCCGGTTGAGACATGTGAATCGGGGATAGTGCCGGCGCCTGTCGGCAAACGAAAATATGATTGCCTTTTCCCCTTCAATGACTATCTTTTTCACTCGACTGGGCTAAGGGCGGATGAGCCGTCCGGCGACAATGTCAAACAAGGAACGGAAGGAAAGGAAAACAATATGGCCAAAGCCAAGACCAAGACCAAAACGCAGATCGTCGCAGAGCTTGCAGAAGCCGGTGATGTCACGAAGAAACAAGCCGCCGCGATACTCGAAAATCTGGTCGCGCAAGCCTACAAAGGGGCCAAGAACGGATTTACCATCCCCGGTCTCGGCAAATTGATCGTCGTAAAGCGCAAGGCGCGTATGGGCCGTAATCCGGCCACCGGCGAAACGATCAAAATCCCGGCAAAGAAGGTTTTGAAGTTCCGCATCGCCAAGGCGGCAAAAGATGCAACGCTCTGATTAATTGCGTTACAACACACCGTGAAATCGCGGCTGGCAACAGCCGCGATTTCTTTTTATATATGAACGGCGATATTCTTCGTTTACAGGCGCCGCGAAGAAACCTTTAATGGAACGTCGATTATAACGACAGGAAGATCATGGCTGAAAGACTCATTAGTGAATTGCTTGCGGAAGCACGGTCTCCGCTACTCTCCTATGAATTTTTCCCGCCCAAAGACGACGCGGGCATGGACCAATTCAAGAAGGTGGCGGAGGCATTGAAACCGACCCGACCGGATTTTGTCACGGTCACCTTCGGGGCCGGCGGCTCGACCCGCGCAAGTACGTTCCAGGCATGCCAACATCTTCGCGAAGCCGGCCATACACCGGTGATGCACCATCTGACCTGCGTCGGTAGCAGTCGCGACGAGCTCGCGTCGATCATCGACAGCGTGTACGACGCCGGCATGCGGAACATCATGGCGCTGCGCGGCGATCCCCCCAAGGGAGAAACACGGTTCCGCCCGCATCCTGACGGACTCGGCCACGCGAACGACCTGGTACGCTTTATCAAGAAACGGCATCCGGACATCTGTTGCGGTGTGGCGGGCTATCCGGAAACCCATCAGGAGGCGCTTTCCCCGGAATCGGACATCCTCTACCTGAAAGACAAGGTGGATATGGGCGGCGCTTTTGTGACGACCCAATTGTTTTACGATAACCGTTCCTTCTACGACTTCACGAAGCGCGCCCGAGAGTGGGGCATCCGCGCACCTATCCTGCCCGGCCTGCTTCCGCCCATATCCCTCAAACAACTCCGGCGAATGGCGTCAATGTGCGGGGCGGCCCTGCCTGCAGCCCTGGTGCGCGCCCTTGAAAAGGCGGGCGACGATCCGGATAAGGCGCAAGAAGTCGGGATCAACTGGACGGTTAACCAGATCAAAGACCTGTTGAAACACGATGTCCCGGGCATTCACCTGTACATTCTTAATCGTTCCAAAGCGCCGCTGGCGCCCGCGCTCAAAGAGTGTTTCGGACGATAACGGCATCCGGGATCGTTCCTTACCATCGGAATAATCATGAAAGAGAAATATCCGTTCGGCGAAATCGAGGCCAAATGGCAGGACTACTGGGAGGAACAGGGCCTGTTTCACACCGATGCAACATCCGCAGAGGACAAGTATTATTGCCTGATGATGTTCCCCTATCCTTCCGGCACCCTGCATGTCGGGCACGGCCGCAATTACATCATTGGCGACGCCGTGGCGCGCTACAAGAAGATGCGCGGCCTGCGCGTCCTCACGCCCATGGGCTGGGACGCCTTCGGATTGCCCGCCGAAAACGCCGCGATCAAAAGCGGAACCCATCCCCGGGAAAGCACCCTCCAAAATATCGCCTTGATGAAGGCGCAGCTCCGCTCATGGGGCTGCTGTTACGACTGGGAACGCGAGGTTACGTCGTGCTTGCCCGACTATTACAAGTGGACGCAATGGTTGTTCCTGAAGTTCTACGAACGCGGATTGGCGTATAAAAAGGAAGCGGCCGTCAACTGGGATCCCGTGGATCAAACCGTGCTGGCCAACGAACAGGTGTTGCCGGACGGCACAGCGGACCGCTCCGGGGCCGTTGTCGAAAAGAAAATGCTCTCGCAATGGTTCTTCAAAATCACCGACTATGCACAGCGCCTCCTTGACGATCTTGAGCAACTCGACGGCTGGCCGGAACGCGTGAAGTCCATGCAGGAAAACTGGATCGGACGCAGCGAAGGCGCACGACTGAACTTCACGCTCGTCCCGCGCGAAGACGGCGTTGCCGACACGTCGGACGTCGTGCCCTGCTTCACGACACGCGTGGACACGATCTATGGCTGTACCTACATGGTGCTCGCACCGGAATATCCCGGCATCGCTGAAATGGTCCAAGGTCTTCCCGAAGAGAAGAGCGTCATGGATTTCGTCCAGCAGGCGGGCCGCTTGAGTTCGATCGAGCGGACAACGGAAGGCGACAAGAACGGGGTGTTCACCGGACGGTACGTCGTCAATCCGTATAACGGCGAGCAGATCCCGCTATGGGTCGGTGACTACGTCCTGCTGGAATACGGAACGGGCGCGGTAATGGCCGTGCCCGCGCACGACACACGGGATTGGGCTTTCGCGAAGAAATATAAGCTGCCGATCCGGCTCTCGATACAAAACCCGGATCAAACGCTGAACGTGGATGAGATGGAGGACGCGTATGTCGATGACGGGATCGTCGTGGATTCGCCCCCCTTCTCCGGCATGCCGAACCGCGAAGCCATTCCAAAGATGGCGGCGTATGCAGAAGAAAAGGGATTCGGCGGACCGGTCATCCAGTATCGTTTACGCGACTGGCTGATCAGTCGTCAGCGTTACTGGGGAGCGCCGATCCCCATCATCTATTGTGACGACTGCGGCATGGTACCCGTACCGGAGAGCGACCTGCCCGTCTTGTTGCCCGAGGACGTAGAATTCAAGCCGTCGGGTGAATCTCCGCTGAAAAGCTGCGCTGCGTTCACCCAGGTCGACTGCCCGCAATGCGGCAAACCCGCACGCCGGGAAAGCGACACCATGGACACGTTCGTGGATTCGAGTTGGTACTTCTTCCGTTACCTTTCGGCGCGGGACGACACCAAGGCCATCGACACGGAGCTCTGCGACAACTGGCTACCGGTCGATCAATACATCGGGGGCATCGAACATGCGATTCTGCATCTCATGTATGCGCGCTTCTTCACCAAGGCCATTCATGACCTCGGACTGATTCACTTCGAAGAACCGTTCAAACAGCTTTTCACGCAGGGCATGATTACCAAACGCAGCGAAAAGGACGGGCAGCTTTACAAGATGTCCAAATCCAAGGGCAACGTGGTCAGCCCGGAAGAGTTAATCCGGGAATATGGCGCGGACACCGTGCGGCTGTACACGCTCTTTATCGGTCCGCCTGAGAAGGAGGCCGAGTGGAACGACGCCGGCGTGGAAGGCGCCTTTCGCTTCCTGCGCCGTCTGTGGCGGCGTGTGTACGAGCACCGGGACTTGTTGCGCGACGCCAAAACATTGCAACCCGACTTACAGCACATGCAGCAACCGGAACGCGATTTGTATCGCAAATTACACGAGTCCATTCGGCGCATCACACGTGATCTGGAGGGCGACTTCCATTTCAACACCGCCATCGCGCAGATCATGGAACTGATGAACGCCGCAGACGATATCAAGGTAAACAACAACAGTTCCGACCAGGTGCGCGCCGTCTTTCGTGAAACGATGGAGACCATTGTCGTCTTGATCTCTCCATTTGCGCCGCATATCGCCGAAGAGTTATGGCAGGAATTGGGGCGTGCGCCGAGCATCCTGCAAACGGAATGGCCACGCGTCAACGAGGCGGCCTTGCACCGCGCACAGATGGAAATCGTCCTGCAGGTGAACGGCAAATTACGGGGACGAATTATGGTTGGCGCTGAAGCGGATCAGGCGGCCATCGAACAGGAAGCCTTGGCCGACCCGCAGGTGCAGAAATGGATTGAGGGCAAGACCGTGCGCAAGGTCATTGTTGTACCGGGCCGCTTGGTAAACATTGCGGTATCCTGAAATGAGCGCCCAATCGGAACAAAAAGATTCGGGACATGCGCCCTGGAAGCTTTGGTTCCACTTGACCGAAGAGGAGCGCTGGCTTGTTGTCGCGATTCTGGCCCTCGCCCTGCTTGGACTTACCGCCCGCTATATCCATCTGAGAAGCCAGGAACCCGATCCCGCGCCCGCAGTGGAAACGCGTTGAGAGAGTCTGCGAAATCCCCCGCCCAAGGGAAACCCGTACTTTTTACAACGTTCTATTTTCAAGCATGTTACGCTTTCATATCTGTCATTTATTTTGACGATCGTCAAATTGGATGACAGAGATGACGTTGGACGAGGGAGGTTGTGCGAGTGATCGGGTGTGGCGTTTAAGCGTTGGCGGGCGCGGAATTGCCGGGGGGAGTGTCCCCCTTTCTCGGTTTGCGCGGCCAGGCGCGCAAGACCGACTGGACCAGCGTCGCCAGCGGAATGGCGAAAAAGACTCCCCAGAACCCCCATATCCCGCCGAAGACCAACAACGCCACAATCACGGCTATCGGATGGAGGTTGACCACGCCCGAAAGCAATAGTGGCGCGAGTAAATTGCCGTCCAGAAGCTGGATTACGAGATACGCAATAAGCACATAAAAGAATTCCGGTACCAAGCCGAACTGGAAATAGCCCATCAACGCCACGGGCAACGTCATGACCGTCGCGCCGATATAAGGGATCAACACGGAAAGGCCGACAAAGAAGCCAATCAGCATTGCGAATTCAAGGCCAAGCCAGTAGAAGGTCAGGGACGTCACCGCCCACACAATCAGGATCTCCCAGACTTTGCCTCTGATGTAATTTCCGATCTGCCGATCCACATCATGCCACACTTCCGTTGTCAAACGCCGATCCTCCGGCAACAGCCCGGCAAACCACGCAATAATGAGATTCTTATCCTTCAAGAAGAAGAATACCAGCAGCGGCATCAGGACGAGGTACACAAGAAAGGTAATCACCGCCTGCAATGATGCCACGGAAATGGAAAGGACCCGCTGCCCCAAGCGGCCGATTTCCTGACGCATCATCTCAACCAACCCCACCACCTGTTCCCGGGATACGATTTCCGGATACCGCTCGGGCAACTGCATCAGTTCCACCTGCGCCCATTGCATCATTTTGGGCAACTGCTGCACCACCTGAATGACCTGACGGGACAGCATGGGCAACAACCCGAAGAAGACCACCAGCAGAAATGCCATAAACACGGTAAACACCAATGTGACCGCGAGATTACGCGGCATCCGATTCTTTTCCAGCATCCGCACTATGCCTTCCAATAGATAGGCGATGACCACGCTGGCCAGCACGGGCGCAAGAATCCTGCCCATATAAAGGATGATCAGCGTCCCCACCACGAGGAAAGCGGTGAGAATGACGACCTGTGGATCGGAAAGATTTCGTTTAAACCAGTCGCGAATAACTTGCATGGCGGCTCAATCGGAACGTTTCGAGAGATATTCCTGCACGTACTCCATAACACCGTTTTCCAATGAAGTAAACGGTCTGTCGTAACCGGCTCGCTTCACTTTAGCCATGTCGGCCTGTGTAAAATACTGATACTTGCTTCTCAAGGATTCGGGCATTTCGATGTACCGGATATTCGGCTCACGGCCCATCGCGGCGAATACGGCGTTCACCAGATCGTTCCAGGACCGCGCTTGGCCCGTGCCGCAGTTGAACAAGCCCGACGCCTCCGGGTGTTCGAGGAAATAGAGCGTCAGGTCAACGGCATCCTTTACGTACACGAAGTCGCGCACCTGTTCGCCGTCCTCGTATTCCGGTTTGTACGACTTGAAAAGCCGCACTTCACCCGTGTTCAGAATCTGTTCGTAAGCCTTGTTGACGACGGAACGCATATCGCCTTTGTGCTCTTCATACGGGCCGTACACGTTGAAGAATTTCAAGCCGGCGATCATGCTGAAGAGGCCTTTCTGCAAAGCCCATAAATCAAACATGTGCTTCGAGTAGCCGTACATATTCAGGGGGCGCAGCGTCGGGGTGACGTTGTCCTCGTCCGAATAGCCGAGGGCGCCGTCGCCATAGGTCGCCGCGCTGGAGGCATACACAAAGCGCGCGCCATGGGTCAAACACCACTCACATAATTCCCGCGAGGTGCGGTAATTGTTGTCGGCCAGATAGGACGCATCCCGTTCAGTGGTGGAACTGCAGGCGCCCATATGAAGAATCGCACGAACCCCGTCAATCCGGTCTTCCCGAATCCGCCCGCGAAAATCATCTTTGTCGAGATAATCTTCGAACCGCAGCCCGACCAGATTCTTCCATTTTTCAGACGCGCCCAGGTCATCCACAACGAGGATCTGCTGTTCGCCGAGCGCGTTCAGCGCGGCGACAATATTGCGCCCGATAAAACCGGCGCCACCGGTTACGATAATCTTCCTGCTCATCGGCCATATGCCTGTCGAATCTTCTCGATCGTGTCCGTGGTCGACTTCCCCCGGACCAACGGCGCAAGCACCACCTTCCCGCCGTGCTGCTCCACAATCTCCCGTCCACTGACATAATGCGCCCAGTCTTCGCCCTTGACCAGCACATCCGGAAGAATTTCCTCAACGAGAGCGGCGGGTTCATCTTCGTCAAAGATGACGACGGCATCCACGCATTCCAGCGCCGCCAAGACCAAGGCCCGCTCAACCTGGCCATTGACCGGACGCCTGTCTCCTTTCCCCTTCTTGACCGAGGAATCGGAATTGACTCCTACGATGAGGGCGTCGCCTTGCTCTCGGGCGAAGGTCAGATAGGAAATATGTCCGGTATGCAGAATATCAAAACAGCCGTTGGTAAAGACCACGGTCTTGCCCTGGTCTTTCAGCCGGTCGCATTCCGCCCGAACGGTATCGCGCGCAACGATCTTGGATTCGGCTTTTCTCACACCTTCATGTTGTCCGCAACGGCTTGACCAAACTCGCTGCATTTCAGCAGGGTGGCGCCGTCCATCAAGCGCTCGAAGTCGTAGGTAACCTGTTTGGCGGCGATGGTCTTTTCCATGCCCTGAACGATCAGGTCCGCCGCTTCGGTCCAGCCCATGTATCGGAACATCATTTCCCCGGACAGGATCAGCGAGCCGGGGTTTACCTTGTCCTGGCCCGCGTATTTCGGCGCCGTGCCATGCGTGGCCTCGAAGATGGCCGCGCCGGTTTCATAATTGATATTGGCGCCCGGTGCAATGCCGATACCGCCCACACACGCCGCCAAGGCGTCGGAGATGTAGTCCCCGTTCAGGTTCATGGTTGCGATGACATCGTACTCGTTCGGTCGCGTCAGGATCTGCTGGAGAAACGCATCGGCGATCACGTCCTTGATAACGATCTCCTCGCCGTTGTTCGGGTTCTTCACCGTCTGCCAGGGACCACCATCAAGATCCTGGGCGTTAAAGAGGGTCTTGGCCGTCTTATAACCCCAATCGCAAAAGGCCCCTTCGGTGAACTTCATGATGTTGCCCTTGTGCACCAAGGTCACTGATTTGCGATTATTGTCGATGGCGTATTGAATGGCGTCGCGCACCAGACGCGTCGTTCCTTCCTCGGAAACCGGCTTGATCCCGATTCCGGAGGTATCCGGGAAACGGATCTTCTTCACGCCCATTTCGTTCTGAAGGAATTCGATGACCTTTCTGACCTCCGCCGTTCCGGCCTGCCACTCCACGCCCGCATAGATATCTTCGGAATTCTCCCGAAAGATCACCATATCGGTGAGCTCCGGCTTTTTCACGGGAGAAGGAACGCCCGTATACCAGCGGACCGGCCTTTGGCATACGTATAGGTCCAACATCTGCCGTAAAGCCACATTCAAACTGCGAATCCCACCTCCGACCGGTGTGGTCAGCGGGCCCTTGATCGCCACCAGAAATTCTTTGACGGCCGTCAATGTCTCTTCAGGAAGCCAAAGCTCCTCGCCATAGACCTTATTCGCCTTTTCACCGGCATAGATTTCCATCCATGAAACCTTGCGTTTGCCGCCGTACGCCTTTTCCACCGCGGCGTTCCATACAATCATGGCGGCGCGGGTAATGTCTTCGCCCGTTCCATCGCCTTCGATGAAGGGCAAAATGGGATTGTCAGGAACTTTAAGGCTCCCTTCATCGTTCTTCTCAATCTTCTCGCCCGACGGCACGCGAATATGTTTGTAACTCATCAATCCTCCTCTTTAGCTTAGCGAATTCGTTCAGAAATACGGTATTGCGACGTGATAGGATTCAGGAACACCCCGTTATTGTCAACGCTAGACTGGTCTTTCGCGCGGGTTCGAATCGTATCCGCGAGCCTCGCAACTTCATGCGCTCACGGACACGGCATAGGCGGGATAAACCCTGCGCTTGCCAACGCTATCAGCCCGTTGAAAACTCACGGCCACATAGTCCACGCCCTCACGGGCGCGGCTACATGGCAGTTTTCTTCGTAGCCGCCGTGAGGACGTGTTGATTTATTCGAAATCTCGTGGCGAAATCGGCACGCCGCAAGCGGCGGCCCTACAAAATGCTTTGTTCGTCGGACTGTAGGGCCGTCGCTTGCGACGCGCCGGGAATAAATCAACACGCCCGTGAGGAGGTGGATGGCACGCCCAACAAACGTTTTTCAACGGGCTGCTATGGCGTGGTCATGAGGAAACAAAGTTGTGATCCGAT
Organism: Kiritimatiellia bacterium; assembly: GCA_007136425.1. Lineage (GTDB taxonomy): Bacteria > Verrucomicrobiota > Kiritimatiellia > SLAD01 > SLAD01 > SKZA01. The sequence continues at coordinate 24,426 of SLGY01000128.1, read as the reverse complement.
TACCAGAAGAACGGATCGCGGCGAGGTTCCTCTTCCTTTTCACCCCCACGAATAACGTCCATAAACGTGGGTTGTACCGGATATATGCGGGTGGTGATCCGATCTGAACGAAACGGTTCATCCGAAATGAATACAGCATTATCATCTATTCGGTAATAAAGGCCCGCGACCTGAGTGATATACCGAATGGCATCGTACAGGCTGATTCGTCTCAGCGAGAGGGTTATGCGTCTTGCGGCATCGCCTTCCGGGCCGTTGTAAACGATATTTACTCCGCGCCCTTCGGGATCGGCCTCGCGCGCAGCTTCCGCCAAATCCTCGAATACCGCATCGGCGCCCACATCCCTATATTGCACCTGCGGAATGACCGTTCCTCGTACTCGTTCGCCCAGTGGCTGTTCACGCGCCTCCGCCACCACCGCGGCCAGCAGCGCGATCAGCGCCCATGTCAGTGCATTTCGCATCGCTAATCACCTCAGTATCACCATACAATACCCGGTATCCGGTTTCCAATGAGATGCGGCCAATTCGTTTCACATTGCGGGTCGAAAAAATATTGTCAGTTGACAGTCCACCATGACGACATACATTGTGTTCACTAAATGAATTTCCATTCATCGCGGGGGGCGGTTCATGCCTGAAACGGCTGGCTTATCCAGAAAAGAGCGGGATCAGCAACGTCGACGAGAAGATCTCTTGGCGGCGGCCGAGCATCTCTTTGGCCTGAAAGGGTATCACCATACGACCATGGAAGATATCGCGCACGAAGCCCAATACGGGACGGGCACGATCTACTTGTATTTCAAGAAGAAAGAGGAGCTCTACGAGGCCTTATTGGAAAGAAAAATCGGTGACTATGTCGAATTCGTGCAGGGCCGCGTGGAATCCGTCGCCTCGCCCATCGATAAGGTGCGGACGTTGCTGCGCGCCAAGTTGGAATTCTTCGAAAAGCATATGGAGTTCTTTCGCATCTACCTCGCCGAGATGACCACCGCCGACAGCACCTTGCATCGCAGCTGCAACGAGCGTCGCGAGCGCATGTATTATGCCCATCAGGAATTTGTGGCCCGAACGCTGTCGGATGCCATGCAGGCGGGCGCTATCAGGGAGGTCGACCCCACCCGATTGGCAACGGCTTTCGAGGGTGTCGTGAACCCCCTGCTCTCGGAATGGATCAAGCAACGCTCAAGGGAATCGCTTTGTGTAATTGAATCGTTCGTTATCGACTTGTTGTTAAAGGGATTGGAGAAGAAATGAAAAAGTATGTTTTCATGGCCCTCATGGTATCGGGCAGTCTTTTTGCTCAAGCTGAAGAAGAACGCCTCCTTACGCTGAACGAAGCCATGATGCGAGCGCTGGAATCAGACGAGCGCATCGAAATTCAACGGCGCGACGTAAACATTGCGGGCCGGGAAGTAGACCGTGCTTGGACGATTATCTCGCCGCGCCTGGATGCCTCGGGAAGTTATGAGCGGCCCGAAGAGGAAATCCGGCGGGAGGGACAAGCGGTCGTCCCGGAAGACAATTGGCGCGGAACCATCACGGCCCGGCAACCTGTTTTTGACGGTCGTGTGCTGCCCGCACGTCGCGCCGGACTGGCGCTGGAGGAAGCGTCGTTTCAGGAGCTGGTGCACGTCGTTCGCACATCGCTTTTTGACGTTACGCAAACCTATTATGAGGCCCTGCGCGCACAGAAGCAGGTGGAGATTTCCGGTCAAACCGTCGACCTGGCCTCCAAGGAAGTCGCTCGGGCGCAAGCCCGTTTCAACGCGGGCGAAGCGCGCCGGACGGAGGTACTACGGGCGGAAGTGGCCGAATCGCGGGCCTTCCGGAACCTGGTGGAGGCGCGCAATGCGTACGAGGTCGCCAAGAGCGATCTGGCTCGACGGATCGGTCTTCCAGCGGACCTGGACTACACGATCCAGGTCCCGGACATTTCGTCTCCTCCGGAGGATGAGAATCTGCACGCGCTGTACGCGCTAGCCTTGCAGGAGCGCAACGACCTGGCGGCGGCCCGTAATCGTATTGAGAGCGGCAGAGAGGAACGAACCGTCATTCGGCGCGAGGGTTGGCCGACCTTGGATCTGGAGTATCAACATCAATTTGTGGATCCGGAATCCTTCACGACGCGCAATAACTTCTGGCGGGCCAGCGCGGTCGCGCGATACGAGTTCTGGGACGGCGGCGGTCGACGCATTTCCCGGCTGCAGCAGGAAGAACGAATCCGTCAGGCGGAGCTGCGGGTCATGGAGCTGGAGAAGAGCATTCAGTTGGAGGTCCAGCAAGCGCTACTCGACTTGCAAACGGTGCGGGAAAACCTCGCAACATTGCGCAAGGAAGTTGATTTGGCCGACGAGAACTTCCGCACACTTTCCGAGCAAGCGCGCGTAGGACTGTCCACCAGCCTGGATGTCAGCACGGCGCTCAACGCTTTGGACCAGGCTCGCACAGATCTTGCGCGCCAGGAATTCGATCTTGAGGTGGCCAAGAAACGCTTGAAAGCCGCCATCGGGACGTTTGGCGAATCCTTAATAGAGTTGGAGAAATGAACGCTATGAATTGCGCACAAATCAATAGACACCTTCCCCGCCTTGTTCCCTTTCGCGGCAAAACCCTGTCCGCCCTTTATGCTTCGCCGCTTCTAGCGGTTACCGTGCTACTAGCCGCCGGCTGTGGGGATCGAGAAGACGCGAACAACGGGCGCGATGAAAGCAGCGAACGGGTGGTCACCGTGGAGACGCAAGACGCTGAACTGCGTGAATGGCAACTGGTGGCGCGCGCCGTTGGCAGCCTGGCCGCGGACGAACAGGTACGAATCCGCAACGAAGTGGCGGGCCATATCCGCACCATAGAAGCGGCGGAAGGTGATCTCGTGGAAGAGGGCGACGTGCTTTTGAAAATTGACGACGAGCGTCCGGGATTGGACGTTAAACGGGCCGAGGCGCGTTACCGGGAAACTCAGGCCAACCTGGATCGGAGACGGCCACTCTTTGAACAGAACCTGATTTCCGAGGCCGAATTCATCGAGACGGAGGCCGCCTTTCAAACGGCGGAAGCGGAATTGGGACTGGCCCGACGTCGCTTGGCGGACACGACCATTCGCGCGCCGATAGCAGGCACGCTCGGGCGCCGTTACAGCTCGCGCGGCGATTACGCCGAAGTCGGCACCCGCCTCTTTGATCTTGTCAAGATCGACAGACTGAAACTGGACTTTGAATTGCCGGAACGCTACCTGCCTTTACTGGAAGTCGGTCAAGACGTACGCATTCGAGCTGCGGCGTATCCCGATCAGGTGTTCGAGGGTAAAATCTATTTCATTGATCCTTTGATCAACCTGTCCACGCGCACCATCCCGGTTCGTGCGTGGGTGGATAATGAGGACCTGTATCTCCGCCCCAACCTCTTTGTGAACGTCGCAGTCGATGTCACGTTACTGGACGACGCCGTAGTCGTGCCCGAAGAGGCGGTCATTTCGGATCTCGGCGGCTACACACTCTATGTCGTCGATGACGATGACCGTGCGGATATTCGATCGGTGCGCCTGGGCGAACGCGAGCCCGGCTGGATCCAGATCATCGAAGGGGTCGAACCCGGCGAACGCGTCGTCGCAGCGGGGCATCAACGGCTGCAGCCCGGCATACGGGTTTCGGAACGTCAGGGAACGGAGGAATAGGTCGTGTATCTACCGGATCTCTCCATACGCCGTCCCGTTCTGGCCTGGGTTTTCACCTTCCTGATTATCATCATCGGCGTGGTCGGTTATCAGCGACTCGCCGTACGGGAAATGCCCGACGTCGATTTCCCGGTTGTGACCGTGACGGTGGACTGGCGCGGCGCCGCGCCCGATGTGATGGAAACGGAGGTGACAGACCTTATCGAAGAAGAGGTCAACACCATCGAGGGGATCAAGACCATCACATCGGAGACACGCGAGGAACGTGCTCAGATCACCGTTGAATTCGAGCTGGAAATCGACGTGGACGTGGCCGCGCAGGATGTGCGCGACGCCGTCTCCCGGGTCCGACGCCGCTTGCCGGATGACATCAACGAGCCGGTCGTCGTCAAGCTGGACCTTGACGCGCAGCCGATCATGTGGATCAGCGCAAACTCTGATTGGATGAGTCGCACCCAGTTGGCTGATTATGTTGATCGGTTCATCGCGGAGCGACTTCAAGTGCTGCCCGGCGTGGGACGCATCCAAATGGGCGGCTCACAGCGTTTTGCGGTACGCGTGAATTTGGACGCGGCCCGCCTGGCGGCGCACGACCTCACCGTAGCGGATGTCACCACGGCCCTGCGCCGCGAGAACGTGGAACTACCAAGCGGTCGGGTGGAAAGCATCCTGCGCGAATTCGTCGTTCGAACGCAAGGCCGCATGGAGCGCCCCGACGCCTTCAACGACCTGATCATCACTTCCCGTAACGGGACCCCGGTTCGAATCCGGGACGTGGGCGAGGCGGTAGACGGCGTAGAAAACGAACGTAACCTAGCCCGCTTCATGCAGAATCCTTCCGTCGGCATGGGGGTTCTGCGCCAAAGCCAAGCCAACACGCTCGAGGTCGCCGAACGGGTGTCCGAAGAACTGGAACGCATCAGGCCGGAGCTTCCCGAAGGCGTAAACTTGACCATTGCGTTCGACGGATCCCGCTTCATCGGGGAATCGGTGCGATCAACGCAAAACACGTTGGTGCTTGCGGCGATCCTGGTGGTGATTGTGATCTTCGTTTTCCTGCGCAGCCTTCGCAGCAGTTTCATTCCGGCCATCGTCATTCCCGTCGCCGTCATGGGCACATTCGGGATTATGAACATCCTGGGATTCAGCATCAATATCATCACATTGCTGGGCCTTATTCTGGCTATCGGCCTGCTGGTGGACGACGCCATTGTCATGCTGGAAAACATCTACCGGCACATGGAGCAGGAGCACGAAGAGCCGATTCAGGCTGCGCGTAACGGGGCAACGGAGATCGGATTTGCAGTCCTCGCCAGTTCCGTTACGCTCGCCGCCGTATTCGTTCCCGTGGCGTTCGTGACCGGAACGATCGGCGTTTTCTTCTATGAATTCGGTTTGACGGTGGCATCGGCCATATTTATTTCCACTTTTGTCGCCTTGACGCTCACGCCGATGCTTTGTTCCCGGATCATTCGAGTCAAGAAACGGCACTCGCGAATCTACAACACGCTTGAGGCGGGATTCGATGCACTGGGTGCCGCGTACACGGCCACGCTTCGTCGCGCGCTTCGTTTGCGCGCCCTGACGGTCCTGCTCGCGTTGGTCGTCTTCGGTGGCGGTCTCTACATCGGTGGAATGATCCCCGGAGAATTCGCTCCGCAACAGGATCAGAGTTCCATGATTGCCTTCATCCGCGGGCCGGAAGGCGCGACGATGGAATACATGGATCGTTATCTCAAAGAAGTGGAGGCGATCCTTGACGACATACCCGAGATCAGTACGTATATGGCCATTCTCGGACTGGGCGGCGGCCCGCCCAATCGGGGCGTGGCTTTCGTGTCCCTTGTCGATCGGCAAGAACGGGAACGCGACCAGTTCGAAGTCATGGGTGAGGTGCGCCGCCGAACCGCCGACATTCCCGGTTTCATGGTCTTTCTGCGTGAACGCTCCCCTTTCGGCGGACGCCAGGACACGCGGCCCGTGCAATACGTCATTCAACATCCCGACCTAAGCGTCCTGGCGGAAGGATCTGAGGAACTGGTCCGTCGTCTGCGCGATGATTCGCGGTTCCTGGATGTCGACAGCGACTTGGAACTGAACAAGCCGGAACTGCTCGTGCAAATCGACCGCGATCGGGCCGCCGTGCTGGGTATATCCGTCGCAGATATCTCCGAGGCGCTCCAGATACTGGTCGGCGGTGTGGACGTAACGGAGTACAAGGAACGCGGAAAACAATATGACGTGATCGTCCGCTTGCGCGAGGATGATCGCGCGCAACCGCGGAGCTTGGAACACATCTATCTGCGTTCGCGGAGCGGCGACCTGGTCCCCTTATCAAACCTGGCCCGCATTGAAGAAGCCGTGGGACCGAGCCAGATCAATCACTTCGATCGCGTCCGGTCCGTCACCGTGGCGGCCAATCTTGAAGACATCGCCCTGGGCGAGGCCTTGGACATGGTGCGCGACATGGCGGCGGATATCTTTCCCGCCGAAACCACTTACGATGTCACCGGAACAGCGCGCGATATGGAAGAGTCGTTCAGGGCCCTTATGTTCACTTTGTTGCTCGCCATCGTGGTGGTCTTTCTCGTGCTGGCGGCGCAATTCAACAGTTGGATTCACCCGTTTACCATCATGCTCGGATTACCGCTGGCGCTGGTGGGCGCGTTCGGTGGATTATGGATCACCGGGGAAACGTTGAATATCTTCAGTTTCATCGGGCTGATTATGCTGACAGGCTTGGTTACCAAGAACGGGATTCTGCTTATCGACTATACCAATCGACAACGGGAGGCGGGGATGGAACGCAACGAGGCGGTCTTGACCGCGGGCCAGGTACGTCTACGTCCGATTCTCATGACGGCGGTTACCACGATTTTCGGCGTGCTGCCCATTGCGCTGGGCCTTGGCGCAGGCGGCGAGGCGCGCGCGCCGCTCGGGATCGTCGTGATCGGCGGCCTGCTCGTGTCCACGCTGTTGACACTCGTTGTCGTCCCTGTCATCTATACGTTGCTGGATGACCTGATGAACAAACTGAAAAAGACCGTACTGAACAGGTCATAGACACAAAGGAGGTTGGGTTATGAGCACGTGGTATCACAACGTCGGTTTGCTCGTTCTTCGCGTACTGTCGGGCTTGGGCATGGCTACACACGGATACGGAAAGATCTTTGCCGAAGGCCGGATAGAACAATTCGCCGAGGGGGTCGAGGCGATGGGATTTCCGGCCCCGCTGCTTTTCGCCTGGTTGGCCGCATTATCCGAATTCGTGGGGGGCCTCTTCCTCGCCGCCGGCTTCCTCACCCGTTATGCCGCATTGCTGATATTCGGGACGATGACCGTTGCGGCGTTTATTGCACATAGCGGCGACCCGTTCAGTGAAAGGGAATTGGCGCTGCTATACTGGACCGTTTCGTTGGCTATCATTTTTCTCGGCGCGGGGCAGTATGCGGTGGACGCGCTGCTCAAAAAGAACCGTTAAAGCGCATCGGGAAGAAGAATGGTAGAGGCTGTGGGGCTCGAACCCACGACCCGCTGATTAAGAGTCAGCTGCTCTACCAACTGAGCTAAGCCTCCGTGCTCACGTTGGCATAAGGGGCCGAGCGCGGTCAAGACATGAAGTCATTTTTTTGCTTCTTTTTGCGGCTTATTCCAGTCGCGGAATTTCGGGTATTATTTCTGAAGGGATTCGGCGATGGAATCACAAAGATACGGAAGCTTCGCCGTCGGAATGCCGGCCACATTGATCCGGCCACCTTTCACAATGTAGATGCCTTTCTCTTCGCGCAGGAAGGTCACCTGCTCTTCGGTCAAGCCGCTGAAAGAAAACATGCCCTTCTGACGCTCAATGAATGAGAAGTCACGATCCACTCCGCGCGCCTGCAGCTCCTTTACGAAAGCGCTCCGCACCGTCTTGATCCGGTCACGGATGGCTTTAACCTCTTCCTCCCATTGCGCGCGCAGCGCGGCGTCGCCCAGGATGGTGGTGACAATCTGACCGCCGTGCGCGGGCGGGTTGGAATAAATGACTCGTATTGTCTTCTCGACATGACTGAACGCAGCCGCAGCCGATTCTTTGTCGGACGCTACGAGCGTCATGGCTCCCGTGCGTTCCCGATAAAGCCCGAAATTCTTGGAAAAGGAGCTGGCCACGAACAATTCCGGTACGGCCTCGAGCAATTGCAGTAACCCCGCCCGATCCGTTTCGAGGTCTTCGCCCAATCCTTGATAGGCGAAGTCGAGAAACGGGATCCACCCCTGCGCGGCGGCGATATCGCCTACTTCCTTCCATTGCTCTGTCGTTAAATCGACTCCGGTCGGATTATGGCAACATACATGAAGCAACACGATGTCGCCGGCGGGCACCCGTTTCAGCGTGTCGCACATGGCCGCATAGTCGAGCCCCTGCGTGGACGGTTGATAATACGGATAGGTTTCCATGGCAAAACCAGCACCGCTGAAGATTCCGGGATGATTGGCCCAAGTCGGGTCGCTGACCCAGACGGTTGCATTCGGGGCAATGCGTTTCAAAAACTCGGCGCCAACGCGGAGTCCGCCCGTCCCACCCGGGGTATGCGCGGTGCGCACGCGATCTTCCATGCGGGCGGGATGTGCTGCGCCCAAAAGCAGATCCTGCACATGCGCCTTGTATTCGGGCGCGCCGCTGATGGGCAAATACGACTTCGTCTTCTCGGCTGTCCGAATGCGGTCTTCCGCCGCCTTCACGGATTCCAGGACGGGAGTGATACCCGATTCATCCTGATAAACCCCCACGCCGAGATTCATTTTGTCCGGCCGGGAATCGCCCTTGAACGCTTCGGTCAATCCCATGATGGCGTCGGGCGGAGCGGGCGTGATCTTGTCGAATAACATCGAATCCTTCTCCTGTGTTTGTCTCAAGTATTCCTGCGCCAACCAACCATTCAGCTTCCACGGCAAGGCTTTGATTCAGCCATAATGCCGTGCAATCAGCTTCTGAATACCGTCCCGATGCACCTTGATGATGCCCATCTCGCGTTGTGCATTCTCCGGGGAATCGGAAGCGTGGGCCGCATTGACCATGACGTCCCGTCCGTATTCTTTCCGTACGGACCCCGGCAAGGCCTTGCTGGGATCCGTCGGCCCCAGTATCTCGCGGATTTTCTGAACGGCATTGTGTCCCGAATAGACCAAAGCGAGAATGCGAGATCGACCCGGCGCACTCTGTTCCGCGGCGGGACAATCCGGCGCCCAAACCCCGGTCATGAATTGAACGAGTTCATTGAATTGGCGTTCACCAAAAACCGGCCCGATGAGATCTCCCAATTGTTGTTCCACCTCATCAGGCAAAGAAAATCCGAGCTCTTTTTCAATTGCTTTCCGGGCCTGCGCACCGGCGGGCCCTTTCTTCTTTTCCCGCAAGACATTGCGGACCGGACCGTAAAATTCCAGTGCCTCCGATACACTCATGCGATCCACTTTAGCTGCAACAATCCGCAAGCCGGATGCAGAGAAGATATCAATGATGGTGCCCGGCCGGATACTGGCAAACTTGAAGTTGTCCGGTTTCAGTATCACCAAGGTGCGCTCCACGTCCTCCCCGTCTTCCATATCGATGACGTTATTCACCACGCCGCCATCGGTTTCACTCATGTCCGTCCAAAGCCGCAGGGCCTCCTCGGTCTTTTCCGTCGTGGGGCTGGTAATCGCGGCGGGCTCGATGAACTTGACATTCCCGTCTTTGTCACGCACCAGATCTCCATACGTGTCGCGCACGGTCTCGGCGGACTTGATCGTGCCATGGAAATGGCCCAGCGCACGATTGACTCGCTCCACCGCCTGTTCCCCTTCCAGCACCAGCAACATCACACGACGCCGTTTGCCGGTCTTTTCATCCGGCATGAAGGTCTTGAGCACGTATTGCGAGAGTAACGCCCCTTCATCTATACCCGTGCCCTGGGTGTCGCCGTGCCGGCGCAACAGGTCCGCATAACGCTCTACCAATTCCTTGGACGGCGCTATCATGCGCGCACCGACCAAGTCCAACCGCGAGCGCACCAGTAAACGCCCTACAATACCCCCTGTACGGGATTTCATGAGCGAGTAAGGTGTGATCAGGGCAAATCCCAATTCATTAGCCATATACCATCTCCACCTGAAGCATTTAAGTCCCTCCGATTCTAGGCCGCTGAAATGGAAGGAGCAAGCCTGAATATTTACTGCATCTATTCGTGCGCGCACGTAAACTGGCGGACGACATGAAACCAAGCCTCCCAGCCAGTTACGAACCGCAGGCCCGGCGTCTGATTGAAACCGTCATCAATGCGGACGCGAACGTCCGTGAAGGTTGCCCCGCAGACGCCTATCTGGCAAGACTCTTCCGGCAGAATCGCGCGTACGGGTCCAAGACCCGGCGCTTGATCGCGGACACGGTATTCTCCCGGTTTCGTTGGCGGGGTTGGCTCACGAGGGAAGGGAAACCCGCCGATCCTGCTACGGTCGCGCTGGCGCACGCGCTTGACGCCGATCAGATTCATCCACTGATCAATTATCTTGCACCCTTCCCCGTCGAACCGCTCCGTGGTTTGTCCCTGACCAAGAAGGCGGAAAAACTCGTCGCTGTAGGCGCATGGCCTTCGCCACCCGAACCCGAACAGTTAGTCCCTCATTGGGCGCCGCAACAATGGACCACTCCGCCGGATATGGACGCGATCGATTACGAGAAGCGCCTGATTACGTCCTTTCAAGAGCGACCCGCTATTTGGCTGCGATTCCCAAGGGACACCCGCGATACCGGGCTTCGGGCCCTATCCGCTTTCGGCCATGATGCCGTACCCCACCCGGTACTCGCTTCAGCCGCTTCCATCAGCAGGGCCATCAGCCGCGAACACGCCGAACACCCCTCTGTTCCCCCCTTTGTGTTTCAGGATGTGTCCTCACAATGTGTGGGATTGATCGCCAACCCGCAGCCCTGCGATCGTTGGTGGGACGTTTGTGCGGGAGCCGGTGGTAAGACGCTGCACCTCGCCGACCTCATGCAATACCGGGGGCATGTTCGCGCCACTGAACCGCGCGACAAAGCAGTCCGGGAATTGCAGCGGCGCGCACAACGACAACAGGTACATACCATGATAGAAGTCCTTCAAACAGACGCTCGGGATGTTGCTTCCGGGCGGATGTTCGACGGCGTGCTCGTGGACGCCCCCTGCAGCGGCATGGGTACATGGTCGCGCGCTCCGGACGCGCGTTGGAGGATTTCGCAAGAAGACATACCGGCATTCACCGCTCTGCAGCGCGCACTTCTTCAACACGGCGCACGCTCCGTGCGGAACGGCGGCGTGTTAACCTATGCGGTATGCACGCTTACCGCCGAAGAAACGGTGTCACAAGTTCGGGCGTTTGAAATGGACCATCCTGATTTTGTGCCACAATCGTTCATCCATCCGCTAACGCGCGAGACATGTCGGGGGCACACATGGATTCTGCCCTGGCAGGGATCCTGCGGAGCGATGTTCGTTGCGAAGTGGCGGAAAGAGGCGTCCAACGTCAGCGTTTGAGACTTTTGAAGCCGTGATCGCAGAGTAATATAGACATGGTCATGTCGAGGACCCTTATCGGCGCGGCGCTGATTGGCTCGTGGACAAGAACTGGATAAATGTAAGATGTTGTCATGTCGAGCGTAGCGAAGCGGAGTCGAGACATCCCGGTCCGCGCCAGCCACCGACAGTTCTTTAGGAGCGATGTCGAGGCATCAGCGCACCCGCCCCTTAGCAGCCCGTTGAAAAACTCACGGCCACATAGTCCACGCCCTCACGGGCGCGGCTACATTGCCGTTTTCTTCGTAGCCGCCTTTGATTAAACGGATCTAAGGCAACGCGGCCTCGTTTCAGCGTTCATGCTTGGACGTTGGGTGTTGGGCGTTTCTTTCTCCATCGACGTACCGGTATTTGTCGCCCTGGTGATTTCGCACCAGCACCGTGTCCCCTTCCCTGCCTTCAATGTAATCCGGGGTAAGCGGAACTTTCCCGCCGCCGCCGGGCGCATCGAGCATGTAGGTGGGAACGGCGTAACCGGTCGTATAACCGTGCAAGTTGCGGATAATGGCCTTGCCCGTCGAGATCGGCGTGCGGAAATGGGACGAGCCCGCCACGGCATCGCATTGGTGCAGGTAATACGGCTTAACCCGCATCTTCAACAAGCCCAGCATCAGGGCCTTCATCACGGACGGATCGTCGTTGACGCCGGCAAGCAGCACGGTTTGACTGCCCAGCGGGATCCCGGCGTCAGCAAGACGTGCGCAGGCGCGCGCGCATTCCCTGGTCAATTCGGCCGGATGCGTAAAGTGGATACTGAAGAAAAGCGGGTGATACTTCTTCAGCATTTTCACTAGGCGGGGCGTGATCCGTTGCGGCATGACAGCGGGGATCTTCGTGCCGACGCGCAAAAACTCCACGTGCGGAATCTCGTGCAGGCGCGCAAGAAGCCATTCCAGTCGATCTTCGGAGAGGATCAGCGGATCGCCACCGGACAACAATACATCACGCACTTCGCGGTGTTCTCGAATATAGTCCAGAGCGTTTGTCCAGATGTTGCGATCGGGCAGATACTCGCCGGCGCCGACCATGCGAGATCGCGTACAATACCGGCAATAGGTAGCGCAAAAGTCCGTCACGAGAAAGAGCACCTTGTCGGGATACGTATGTACCAGCCCCGGCACGGGGCTATGCGGGTCTTCGCCGAGCGGATCGACCATCTCTCCGGGAGAGCTTATGAATTCGGCCTGCACGGGGATCATGGTCTTGCGAATCGGATCCGCGGGATCATCGCGCGAAATCAGCGAGGCGTAGTACGGCGTGAAACCGACGGGCAATGCGTCCTGACGACGCAAAACCGCAGTGCGTTCGTCCTCGGTCAGCGGGATGATTCGCTCCAGCCCTGCGAGATCGCGAATGCGATTACGCAACTGCCAACGCCAATCGTTCCATTCGCGCGCGGTTATGTCGGGATAAAATCGTTGCCTGAACGCGCGGCGATCATGCGAGACCGGTTTGCCGGATGTGCGGGCGGAAATCATCATGCGGCTTTTTACCACGGATATAGCGGATGTCACGGATAACCCACTGCGGCACTCCCGAAGCGGCTTGTCCAACCAATCACGCGAACTGCTGCGCGGCCTTATCCGCGATGGCATGACCAATACTGATCGACGCGGTGGCGGCAGGCGACGGCGCGTTCAGCACATGGATCTGGCGGTCAGCTTCGATAATCCGGAAATCATCAATCAAAGCGCCATCCCTGTCCACGGCCTGTGCGCGGATGCCCGAACCGTGCGGTTCAACATCTTCCGTACGAATGTCCGGTACCAGCCGTTGCAATGCCCGAACAAACGCGGCTTTGGAACGGGAACGCCAAAGCTCGCGCGCGCCGACACGCCCATATTTTCGGGCCATCCGCCAAAACCCGCCATGACGCATGATACTATAATCGCGTGAAGCATCGTCCCCACGTTCATACCAGTTTCGCCGAAAAGTCAGCACGGCGTTCGGGCCGGCTTCCACGCCTCCCCCGATTATTCGGGTAAAATGCACGCCCAGAAAAGGGAATTGCGGGTCGGGCACAGGATAGATCAGATGCCGGACCAGTCGCTCCGCCTCCGGCTTCAGCTTCATGTAGTGGCCGCGGAACGGGATAATCCGCACAGCGGGCTGCAGGCCGGCAAGCCGGGCGACATGATCCGAATACAACCCCGCACAATTGACCAGGTGCCTTGCCAAGATATCTCCAGACTCGGTCACCAGCCGAAATCCAGTCGACTCCGCATGAATGGACCGAACCGCTGATCTCATGCGGATCTCCGCGCCACCTTCACGAATAACGCGCGCATATGCCTCAGCCACGCCGGTGAAGTCCACAATGCCCGTGTAAGGCACGAACAAGCCTCCTACACCCCGAACATGCGGCTCGCGCTCCTTCATCTCGTCGGACGTCACGCGCCGGATGTCGGCCAATCCGTTCGCACGCCCGCGCCGCTCAAGCTCATCCAAAGCGGAAACCTCGCTGTCCGTCACGGCCACGACGATCTTTCCGCATCGCTCGTGCGGCACGTCCTGCTCCGCACAAAAGCGGTACAGCGCGTCGCGCCCGTTCACGCAAAGTCGCGCTTTCAGTGAGCTGGGCTTGTAATACAGACCGGCATGGATCACACCGCTGTTGTGTCCGGTTTGATGCGACGCAAGACGAGACTCCCGCTCCACGACAACGACATGTCGACGGCCCTGTCGAACCAATGCCATAGCCGTGGCCAGGCCCACAATCCCCCCGCCGATAACGGCTATGTCGAATTGCGGCATGGAGGCGTCAGATCCTCAACAAACCGGCAAACAAGGCAAACAGGAAGAACAGACACACACCGGTCAAAGCAAAAGACCAATACGGAAGCGGGCTCCCGTCGATTTGGCGGCGTTTGAGTTTTGAGTAGACCGCCAGTCCACTCAACGCAAGCGCCAACAGCAGCACGGCAAGAAACGCCACAAAGTTCTTCGTCGCATGCGGCGCGACGGCCCCCGCCGGCCCGACGAGGGGCAGCAATATCAGTACGAACTGAAAAGTCACCGCGGCGGCAATCGTCAGATAATTGCCTATGTTGGGCCGGATAAGTACATCCGCCAAGTCCGGCGCTTCCTCAACCGGCGGCGGCGCCTTCTTCTTCCCGCTCTTCTTGCTTGATTTACCCATTATATCACTTCCCTACTCAATGGTCAGTTGCATCAGCCATTCCTCCATGGCCCGCCTTTTCTCCGCCTCTTCCTTGCGCACCTCGCGCAACCGGGCATTTAGTCTTTCCAATTCCTCTTCCTGTTCAATCAATTTCCGTTCCCACATGGAAAAACTGTCCGAAGGACGCTGGACCACCGACATATTCTGGCGAATGCGTTCCTGTTCCTTCGTGATGTCAGCGATCGTCTTTTCAAGATCCTCCCGTCTGCGTCTCAACTCGGATAAGGCCGACTGCCGGGCGGCCAACTCTTCCATGGCCTCTTTCAGGCGCGGCGCAATGACTTGCTGGCGAAGATAATACTCTATTCGATCCGAATCCAACGAGCGGAGCGCAACGGTCTGTTCCTGAATCCTGCGTTGAGTGACCGTAAATCTTCTCGACTCCTCCGGTCCCAACTTCAGGCGGAATCGATATCGGTCCTTGGTGCGCGTCGGCTCCTCTTCGGGTTCCAACAGATCCCAGCCCGGTTTTACCGGGTGTTCGATGAGCAGTGCCCGCTCCCGATCGCGCGTGCTGTGTATGCGATAGGTCGCCGTCTCTCGCTGTTCCCGATGCGCATGCAGCACACCGCGTATGACCTTCAATTGCACGATTTCCTGCGGCGCCCGTTCCCAATCCAGCGCAACCTCCGTGGCCAGATCCACCGCGTAACCCAGCAAACGCGATTCGCCGATTTGCGTGTCCGGCAGGCGCGCGTCACCGGCATAAATGCCTCCCTCGAATACTGTTACAGGGCCCTGCATGAGAAACAGGCCCGAGGTGTTCTCCAACTCCACCCCGTTCAAGGGATGCCGACCATGCACGGACTCGTTGTAGATCGATAACGCTTCGCCCTTCACATCGGCCTGAACAATCGGCAGCATCGCCGACGATTGTCGCGGGACACTGACCGGCTCGTCTACGACATATTGAAACAGCTCGCCGGCTTCTTCCCCGACCGCAACCGCTTCTTGTTCGGCGAAATCGGTGACCGCCATTGCTTCTTGCGGCGCAGCGGGCGCCCGCGCGCGTGGGGCCGGTGCGGCCATGGCCAGCGGCGCCATGTCGCGCGCGTACTCGGGCGGCGCAACTTCCTCATGAAGTTCCATCTTCACTTCGGGCCGCTGCACGTAAATCGGATCGTACAGGTTCTGGATAAAAGAGATCGGGCGACCGGACACAAGCGACACATTCACGTTGTCCCAATCATCGTCCGTCATGTTCTCAACGTGTCCCCAGCCTTGAAGCAGGAGGTCATTGTCATCGATCACCACGCGATAACTGGCCTTCCAAACCGGATTCTCCAGCATATAGGCCACGCGCACATTCCGTTCTCCCTTCCCGACAAATTGCAGGCGGACACTCCTCTGCGTCTGATCCATCTGCCCGGCCAACACATCCAGCGCCGCTTGGAAATCCCGCGCGATGGCCGGATCCAATATTTCCAGCTCCTGCACCTCATCAAGGGGTACGGGCCGCAGGCCCTGGTCGGTATGCAGATTCAAAACTGAAACGGTCCACTCCGCATCGTTTTTCTTTCGGCGCTGTTGTTCCACGCCGACAATGCGCCCTTCATAATCCCGCGCGGATATTTTCGCGCGCACAGACGTACCACGCAGACGTTCCAAAAGCTGGGGAAAAGAAGGTTGATCGGATAAATCAACGGCAAACGATCGGAGCGTGCGCTCCAACGGGTCGGGCGCATCATAGGTCACGGCCGACACCATACCGCCGTCATGATCGATGACGATCAAAGACTTAATGACATCATTCACCTGTTCACGGCGAAAGCGCAGAGATACGTCTTCGTCTTCCGTCACCGTGCCCCGCCTTTCAAAATAGGCCACGCCGCTGTTGAACAGCGTGACATGACGTAGCGGGAGTTCAGCGCCCACCCACGTGGCGCATAACACGGCGCAAGCAATAAAAATCGACGGCTTCTTCATGTCGCATGCTCCTGATTAAATCACAGCACAGCATACCACTCGAACGCCCCTCCGTCGATGGGCATTTGGGGATACCGATTGGGCTTCAGGATCTGTTGTGCCAGCGATTAACGAGCCGGTTTGGTGTCGATGACGACCCGAACCGGTTCGTTACGGCTGCGGACAGTGACCTCCGCGAAGCGCCACGCGGACGTCACGGCGCCGGCGAGGCATTTGCGCGAGGTTTTCACCTTCACCGTGCGCGCCTTGCCTTTGCCCACGGTTACGGTGGCCTGGCGCGCCGTTTCGCGGTCATCAAGGCGGCAGCGAACCACGTACGTGCGCTCTTTCGGCATGTTCTTGTAGTTCCCTTTCGGTGAGGCGATGGAGCATTCAATTGATTCCGCCCCGCGCTTCCCGCGGATACGCGTAACGGCATGCCGCCCCTTTCGGAAATCCATGCTTTCCCCGTCGTCCTCATAGAGGTCGTACTGGGAATTCGCCAATCGATCGGGATAGTAATCGAAGTGGATCACTTTCGGCGTATCTACGCCGATCGCTTCGCCCACGGCTTGGTTCGGTATGATCGCGCCCTGCCGGACGTAGGTGGGAATGACGTCGAGAGGGATATCGATCGCGCCGTCATGCAAGCCCTCCCGGATATCCTTCGTTTCCAACGAAAGCCATGTTCCGTTCGGGAAGTATGCGCGTTTGCGGTACAGTTTCGTGCGCTTATCCATCGGACCGTCCGCCGGGATTACGAGCAGGTCGGACCCGACCGTGTATTGGTGTCTGCGCTGCAACGCGCCCCCATCGTTGTCGTTGTACTCCAGATACAAGGGGCGAATGATGGGCATGCCGGTTTCATGCGCTTCCCGCGAAAGACCATAAAAGTACGGCGCCAATGCGTAGCGGATATGAGTCTGTTTACGAAAGAGTTTCTTGCAATGCGCGCTGAATTTCCAAGGCTCGCGAATTCCAAAGGCGCTGTGCGTCCGAAAGACCGGGCTCATCGCACCAAATTGGAACCAGCGAATGAACAGTTCTTCATCCACCACCTTTTCATGGAATCCCCCGATGTCGTGCGACCAATACACCGCGCCGAGATTCGCCGAGCGGGCCGTGAATTCGACCTGATGTTTCAGCGTATGCCAATCCGAATGGGTGTCGCCGGAGAACTGCACGGGATAACGATGCGAGCCGATGCCGCCCCAGCGTGACAGGATCATGCCGCGCTTGCCGGTCTTTTCCTCGCACAACTCGTAGTAGTGATGATTCGCCCAGAGCTGACTGTCCAAAGAGCCCGCAGGCGACTTGATCCAACCGTCCACCCACCAGAAATCCATGCCTTGATCGAAAAAAGGTCCGAACACCTTGTCCTTCCAATGAGCCAACGCTTTCTTGTTTGACCAATCGCAGGCCCACTCGCCGTTATGCGGGAACGGCCCGAGCTTCTTCGCAATCTCGGGAATATGGCTGTCGTTGTCGGGCAAGGGCTCATAGCCGTCGTAGCCGGGGTGGTCGTTCAAAGAAGTGCGCAGTCCCATGTTCTTCAGGGCGCGCAGGGCGCGTTCGGGATTCGGAAAATATTTCCGGCTCCAGTCGTATCCGCCCCACCCGTCGCGCCAATCGGTGTCGATGATCATGACATCAATCGGGATCTTTTCCTTGCGATACCGTTGGGCCAGCTCGACGAATTCCTTGTCCTTGTACGCGTACCAGCGCGAATACCAGAAGCCGAAGGTCCAGCGCGGCACCATGGGAATCGGGCCGAACACGGATACAAAGTCTTTCAGCGCGCCTTTGTAGTCGTTTCCGTAAGCGAAGAAATAGCCGTCGAACCAAACATCGCGCGACCGGTTTTCGATCCATTCGTGTTTGGTGTTCCAATAGATACGGGGCTCATCCTGCAGCAGGTGGCCGCCGTCGGTGCTCAGGATCCCCTCGACCGGGAATCGCTCCGGTCCGCCGCACCATTTCCAGAAATCCAGCGCCCGACTTACCGTACCGAGATTACCGCGATCCACCTTTCCCGGGACCCAGTGCTCTTTCCCGCCGACATGGTTCCGGTGTTCAATGCGCAAATTGGCGGGGGAAAAGTTTTCTCCATCGTCGGTGTAATGAAGCGTAAAGCGCTCCGTCTTCAAGGTCAGTGACTTCGCTTTCACCGACACGTCCGCTTTGCTGGCGCGGGCGTTCTTCTTGCCGACCAGTACCGACGGATATGGGGAGAACTTGCCCTCTCTGGCATATTCCAGGCGCACGCAACCGGGCGCGTAGACGGTGAAACGGGCGTTTCCAAACGTAACGGGCGTATTCTTCACAGGCATGGCATTAGACTCCGGTAAAACGTTATAATTCAGAGGGGAGTGTAAAAGGTGGCCAACGTATGGCCAGAAAAAAAATAGCCGTGCCCGAATGGACAGGACATGGCTAGGTTTGCGCCCCCCCACGGCCGTGCGCCGTGAGGGGACAGAGAATTTTCGGCCGGCAGATCAGCCCAGCGCCATGCGATACAAGGTATCGACGTGCGGCCAGTTTACGACGTCCCACCAAGCGTTGATATAGTCGCCTCTCCGATTCTGGTAAAGCAGGTAATAGGCGTGCTCCCACACGTCCAGACCAAGAATCGGCGTGCCCAATTCGTCCACAATCCCGCGCATCAACGGGTTGTCCTGGTTCGGTGTGGAAGTAATGGCCAGCGCGCCGTTCTGATCGACCATCAACCAAGCCCAGCCGGAACCGAACCGCGTGGCGGCGGCTTCCGAGAACTGCTCTCTCATGGTTTCGAAGTCGCCGAATTCCGCGTCAATCGCTTCCCCCAATACGCCGACGGGCTCACCGCCACCTTCCGGTGACATGACCTCCCAGAACAGATTATGATTCCAGTGTCCGCCCCCGTTGTTCCGCACGGAGGTCTGAATATTCGAAGGCAGCACATTGATATCCGCCAGCAGACTTTCCAACGGGCGTCCTGCGGCGACAGGATCGTCTTGCAGAGCGTCGGCAAGGTTCCGGGCATAGCCGGCATGGTGGCGCCCGTAATGGATTTCCATGGTACGCGCATCAATGGTCGGCTCAAGGGCGTCATAGGCATAAGGCAAGTCGGGCAAGGCCAAGCCGGGCTGTGTACGGGCCGGAGCAGGCGACTCAACGCCCCGCGCCGGGCGAGCGCCGGTAAGAGCCAAGGCGCCCCCTACAGCGGCGGCCGCGCCGGAAAACAAAAACTTACGGCGAGAGAATGCGGTTTGTGTCGACAGTTCTTTCATGGCTTACTCCACTCCTTTGTTGGTTGTCCGTCTTGTCGTCGATAGAAACGGTTACGAAACGGATTGCGGGGAGACGTATTCTTCAGCATGCCGTTGAATACGCTGAAACATGGCCTGCAACCCGTTAACCCGGCTGGGTGTCAAATGCGAGGCCAACCCGATCTCCCGCAGGAAGTCCAGGGTGGCCGATCGGATCTCGGCGGCGGTGCGCCCGGAGTATAAGTTCACCAGCATCGCCACCAGCCCCTTTGTGATCAGGGCATTGCTGTCCGCACGAAATTGTAAGCGTCCGTTATCATAACGGGCGTCGAGCCAGACCTGCGACTGACAACCGTGCACTTCGCGATCTTCCGTTCGCAATTCATCGGGGTACTCGGGCAGGGCGCGCCCCAGATCGATAATATATTCGTACCGATCGTTCCATTCCTCGAGCATCGAGAAATCCTCAATCAGCCGTTGTTCCGCGTCGTGCAACGTATCCGCCATATCCTGCCTCTCCGTATGTGCGTACCGGTCAAACACGCATACCATACTGAACGATTCCCGCAATGTCGAATGGCGGCGGGGTATTTTTGAGGTTATCCAGACGTATGTGCTTCAACGACGGGACGCGCCGCGCCTTTGGCGAGAGCCACGCGCACCGGTCCGTCGTCCCGAGTTCCCGCGCGCACCGCCGGGTGCTCGTCGCGGCCGCCGTTGAACCTGATAATCCGGTGCAGGGACCGGCTTAAGCAGCTCTTCCGTCGGATGTTCACAAGATAAGGGTTGCCCCAGATACTCCTCGATATCAGGGATGGCGAAGGAATCCAATTCACAGGCGAAGGAAATCGATGTCCCCACCTCACCGGCGCGCCCCGTGCGTCCGATCCGGTGCACGTAGTCTTCCGGATCCAACGGCATATGGTAGTTGATGACGTGACTGATCGATTCCACATGCAATCCGCGCCCGGCTACATCGGTCGCCACCAATACGCTCACCTTGCCCGCCTTGAAATCTTCCAGAACTCGCAACCGCTTCTTTTGTTCTACCGCCCCGCTCAACAAGGCGGTGGTGAAGCCGTAGGACTTCAGGTGATCGTGCAGCATCTCCGCCTGATCGCGGCGATTACTGAAGATCAGGACCCGTTCGGGCTTTTCCGCCTGCAGCAAATTATAGAGCAGCGCAAACTTTTCTTCCTGGGTCGTGATAAAGACCCGTTGATTCACCGAATCGGCCGCTACCTGTTCCGCTTCGATTTCCACCGTTTCGGCGTTCCGGGTCCATTGCGCGGCCAGGCGCGTGATATTCGGCGTCAGCGTAGCGCTGAACAACAACGTTTGCCGCTTTTCCGGGTGCGGTGTCATGCGAACAATCTTGCGTACATCCGGAATGAATCCCATGTCGAGCATGCGATCCGCCTCATCGATCACCAGGGTTTCCACCTGCTTCAGGTTGACCACTTTGCGGTTTACAAAATCCAACAGGCGCCCCGGCGTGGCCACTATAATGTCGACCGGTTTCTCCAGTTGCCGTTGTTGCTTATCGAAATCCATTCCGCCGTATACGGCTACGCTGTGGAATCCGCAATAACGGCCGATATCCACCGCATCTTTCTGAATCTGTAAGGCCAACTCACGTGTCGGGGCCAGGATCAACGCGCGGGGCGTACCGTTGCGGCGCTCGCCTTCGATCGGTCTTTGCAGGAAATGTGTATAGATGGATATCAGAAACGCCGCCGTCTTACCCGTACCGGTCTGCGCCTTGCCGGCGGCATCCCGTCCGGCCAACGCGATGGGCAGTAGTTGCGCCTGGATCGGTGTCGTGACCTTGAAATGCATTTCATCCAGCGCCCGCTTCACGGGATCGGGGATATCCATTTCCGAAAAGGTCAGCTGTCCTTCGAAATGCTCGATGTTCTTGGGCTTGTACGCCGTCGACAAGGATTCCTGCGTATCGTCTTGAGTCGATTGGACATTGGAGTCCTTCGCCGGGGCATCCGCCTTGGACGAGCGCCTACGACGGCGGCGGCGCTTGCGGGGCGGTTGGTCACCTTCCTTACGGGGGGGCGTCGGCGTAGAAGCTTCGCTCTTCTTCGGTTCACTTGAACGGGACGCGGCCGGCGCTTTCGATGGCCGCCCCTTCTCTTTCTTCTTCGCGGATTCGCCCGGTACCCACACCTCCTGTTGTGCCTTGGCGGGCGTTTTTTTCCGGGTCTGTCTTTTCGGTTCTTTCGGCGATGCGTCTTCGCCGCCGTTCATCTGTTCTTTGACGCGCCTGATAATTTTACTCAACATAGATACAATTCATTCCTCTTCCAACAACGCCTTATGCGTCATTCCCCCTCTTCTCAGGGATAATTTTCCGTTTATACATACACGCCGTCGCCGCTATGCCAAATCAGGGGTCCCACAGAACGTTCTATCCAGCGAGGATAAGACAGGCGCGTACTTACTCATCGACATTAAAGTATTTTCAGATTTATATTGCAATACGAAAGAAGACGATTAAAGTACAAATCTGTATCGAATTAGTGTAGTTTAAGAATAAGGAGATGATATGAAGCTTGAATCGCTTTGTTTGCATGGGGGCACCCAGGCCGATCCGGCCACATCGGCCCGGGCCATTCCGGTGTATCGGACCACGGGGTACCAGTTCCGTGACACGAAACACGCGGCGGATCTTTTCGCTCTTCAGGAGCTGGGAAATATTTACACCCGCCTGATGAACCCCACGACGGACGCCCTGGAAAAACGCGTCGCCCTGCTCGAAGGCGCTCACGAATTGGCGGGCCTCGGCGTTGCCTCGGGGACGTCGGGCGTCTTCTATTCGGTGATCAATCTTGCGCAGGCGGGTGATAACATCGTATCCGCCCGCAACCTTTACGGGGGTACCTATACCCAATTCAATGACATTTTGCCGACGTTAGGCATTACGGTAAAATTCGTAGACACGCAGGATCCGAAGAATGTCGCCGAAGCCATTGACGACAAGACGCGGGCGGTATTCGTGGAAACCGTATCCAACCCCGCGCTTGAGGTGACCGATCTGGAAGCGATCGCGAAAATTTCGCACGACGCCGGCCTGCCTTTACTGGTGGATTCCACTTTCTCCACACCGTACCTCACCCGCCCCATCGAATACGGAGCTGACATCGTAATTCATTCGTTGACCAAATGGTTGGGCGGGCACGGCATCGGTATTGGGGGCGTGGTCGTGGATTCCGGCCGTTTCAAATGGAACACGGGCAAGCATCCGCTGTACGACACGCCGGACACGTCCTACGGCGGATTACGCTGGGGACATGATTTGCCCGATATGCTCGCCCCGCTGGCGTTCATTCTGCGGATGCGCACCGTACCGTTGCGCAATCTGGGAGCCTGTGTTTCGCCCGATAACGCCTGGCAATTCATGCAGGGCATCGAAACCCTGCCGTTACGAATGGAGCGGCACTGCCAGAACGCGTTGGCTGTGGCGCAACACCTGAAGACGCACAAGCTGGTGGAATGGGTTCGTTTCCCGGGGCTCGAAGACGATCCGGAATACAAAAAGAACCTCAAATACCTGGAAGGCAAAGGCGGCGCCATGGTTATCTTCGGCATCAAGGGCGGTGCGACAGCAGGCGCTACATTTATCGAATCGTTGAAGATGTTCTCGCATCTCGCGAACGTCGGCGACGCCAAGAGTCTGGCTATTCACCCTGCGACGACAACGCACTCGCAACTGAACGAAGACCAACAACGCGATGCGGGCATCTCTCCGGAAATGGTCCGCCTTTCCATCGGCATCGAGCATATCGACGACATCCTGGCCGACATCGATCAAGCCTTGCAGTCCGCGACGTCTTGACTATGATGTGAGTATCGGAGTCGCCGTCCCTGACGGGGCGGCGGCGTCCGACTCGACTCATCATGGTCAATCATGCATGCCGATAAGGAAACGTGTGCGCAGGGTAGCGCCTGGTTCCGCGATCGGCATCGGGTATAGGGGCAAGCGGTGTCACACGGTTCAAGCATAGGCACAGTATCCACGCAGATCTTTCGTTTTGCGAGAGATCCGGAGCAACCCTTCCGTTTTCAGGATGGTTCGGTCCTGACGGATCTTGCGTTGGCCTATGAAACCTATGGAACCCTGAACAAGGAGCGCGACAACGCGATTCTCGTCTTCCACGCCCTCTCCGGCAGCGCGCATGCCGCCGGCCTGAACACAGACGTGCCTGAGGCGGGCGGATTGTGGACAAACGACTGCCATGTCGGATGGTGGGACGGCTTCATCGGACCAGGCAAGGCGATCGACACCAATGCGTTCTTCGTAATTTGCGCCAATTACATCGGCGGTTGTTACGGTTCGACCGACGCGCGCGCCATCAATCCCGAAACCGGGAAACCCTTCGGGAGCGCCTTCCCGATGATCACCATGAACGACATCGTGGACACGCAATTGCTGCTGCTCGATCATCTGGGGGTCGAAACGCTGCATGCCGCCATCGGCCCGTCCACCGGCGGCCTGTTGACCCTTAACCTGGCCACCCGCTATCCGCAGCGGGTCAAGCATATCATTCCCATGTCGTCGGGCATGACCGTCACGACACTGCAACGGATATTGAATTTCGAACAGATCTTCGCCATCGAAGAAGACCCCGCTTTCAAGGGCGGCGACTATTACGACGGTCCCCCGCCCCGTCGCGGGCTTTCCCTCGCGCGCATGATTGCGCACAAGACCTATATTTCCCTGCACACGCTCGAACAACGCGCTCGCGGCGAGATCATACGTCGCGAACCCGAGTTGCACGTCTACACCCCGACCAATACGGTCGAATCCTACATGTTGCATCAAGGCCATAAATT
>SLGY01000210.1 GCA_007136425.1 Kiritimatiellia bacterium | reverse complement strand
CTTCCACGGGCGGCAACGCTCCGCTTTCCACCAGGGCCTGCAGTTTCGGCGCCTCCTGGAAATTCGTAATACCCAATTCTGATGCCGTGCGGGGCGGGGCGAACCATTCCTCCGGCCACGAGTCTGTCGGGATCGAACCGTCCTCTTCCACGGCGGGCATGGGATCGGATCGGCGCTCGAAATCCACGCCGGGCGGCTCCGCCACCCGATCCAGCAACCAACCTGCGAACCAAACCAGCGCGACCAGTAATACGATGGACTGCACGGCGCCGCGCATCCGCCGCCAGAGAGAACGCGATCCGCGAGGGCCGGTGCGAGCTGTCTTCTTTCTCGGCTTTCTCATGAACATGGTGGAACGGCGCAACGCGTGATCAAGCATGAAAACAAATCGCGGCAAGAAACGGGCGTGGTTCGAATGCGTCAACGAGAAATCCCGGCACGGCTTTCGTCTAATGTGAAGAAACATTTTGCTTGGGAAATACCCGACGCATTGTTTCGTCACCCGGCCCTTACCACACAACGAACGATGCCAAATGGGCGCGCCGCCTGTCAAGCGCGCACCTCGGGCAATTCGTCGTGCGGGTCTCCTGTAATCCTCCATTGCGCCGGAAGGTGGGTTGTGCGAGACTTCCCGGCATGGCCGCTAACCGGCTGCGAAAGGGTGCATCATGAGTGATTTGAGCGACACGAAAAGTATGGCGGTGTTCTGCGACTTCGAGAATATCGCGCTGGGCGTTAAGGACGCCAATTACGCGAAGTTCGATATTCAGTTGGTCCTGGAAAAACTTTTGATCAAAGGTCCGATAATTTTCAAAAAGGCCTATTGCGATTGGTCGCGTTATCGCGATTTCAAACCGGCAATGCATGAAGCGTCCTTCGAGTTGGTGGATATTCCGCATCTGCGTCAATCGGGCAAGAATTCGGCGGATATCCGGATGGTCGTGGATGCGCTGGACCTGTGTTATACGAAATCGCATCTGCGCACGTTTGTCATTGTCAGCGGCGATTCCGATTTCTCGCCGCTGGTCAGCAAGCTGCGCGAAAACAACAAGGTCGTCATCGGGGTGGGGGTGAAGAACTCCTCTTCGGACCTGTTGATCGCCAACTGCGATGAATTCATCTATTACGACGATCTCGCCCGGGCGAAAGAAGACGAGCAGAAGAAACGCGAAAAGCGTCGCGCGCCCGCGCGCAAGAAGACGACCGCCAAACAGAAGAAGGCCGACGAAGAGGATGACCGCTCGGCGGAAGGCATTTCGTTGGTGCTCAACATGGTGGAAGAACTGCTGGCGGAACGCGGAGGAGAGGACAAGGTCTGGGGCTCGATGGTCAAACAGACGCTCAAACGGCGGCAACCGGGCTTTTCGGAGTCCTATTACGGATTCAAGTCGTTCAACCTTCTTCTGGAGGAAGCCGAGCGACGAAAACTGCTGACCTTGGAGCGCGACGAAAAATCCGGCGGCTACGTAATCACCGGCGTTTCCTCCTGATCCCGCACCATCTGCAACCCTTATGAATGTATAGGGGTATGTCCTTTTATGCCTCCGGTACTTTCCTTTATGCACAAGCGGGGGCGTACATAACACGCTCAAATAGGCGTTGTTACAACTGGGCTGTCGTTGTTTGATCGAAGCGCCCGGACCCGGTTATCGGGAAAGCATTGACTCATACAGGTGCGCGGTTCACGATAGAGGCCTATTTAAGACCTATAAGGCTTATTATGGCGCTGGTGAGGAATATCGTGGGATGGCTGGTTCCGCCGCCGCAATGGCGGGTCCCGGTCATTGTCCTGCTCGGCGCCTTTTGCGGGATTGTCGTTTACGCCGCCATCGTATCCAACGCGGTCAGTTACCTGTCCGATTCTCCCGCCACCTGTGTCAACTGCCACATCATGGCGCCGCATTACGCTACGTGGCAGCATAGTTCCCATCGGGAACACGCCACCTGCAGCGATTGCCACGTGCCTCAGGACAACATCTTTCGTCACTACTACTACAAGGCCAAGGACGGATCGCGGCATGCCGCGATCTTCACGATGCGGGCCGAGCCGGACGTCATCATGATGCACGAAGCCGGGAAGATGGTTGTTCAGGAGAATTGTATCCGATGCCACGATTTCACGAATGAGCGCGTATCGGCCTATCACGTGACGGCTCAATCCGCCAGACGGGGCGAAGGAAAGCTCTGCTTTGACTGTCATCGCGACGTCCCGCACGGGACGGTGCGCAGCGCCGCCGCGGCGCCGCACGCGCGGGTCCCGTTGCCGACGTCGCCCATGCCGGAATGGTTACAGGAGCGTTTGAGAAAATAATGCATGCCGAGAGGAGAATGCCATGAGAAGTATCACCGAAACCGTGCAGGCCAAACCGTGGGTCGGATGGCTTTTGTTTTTCGGGACCATGATTGCCGTCTTTGTGATGGGCATGTTCACCTATACGATCGTGGAACGGCGCACGGAGGCCCAATTCATGCTTTCGCCGCCGACCGATATCGATCCCCTCGAGCCGAGACCCGAAGTATGGGGTCGTACTTTCCCGCGTCAGTTCAATACGTACGAACAGATGGCGGACACTTCGTTTCGCAGCAAGCATCTCGGCTCCTACCGACGTGACCTGTTGGAAGAAAATCCGCGCCTGGTCATCCTGTTCGCCGGTTACGCTTTCTCGCGCGATTACAACCTGGCGCGGGGACACATTTATTCCGTTGTGGATGTGCAGGAAACGCTGCGTACGGGCGCGCCGATGGAGAAGGGCGACGGACCGCAACCCGCCACCTGTTGGACTTGCAAGAGTCCCGATGTCGCCCGCCTGATGCATGAGCACGGCCCGGACGGTTTCTACGCGAAGGAACTTTCCGATTTCGGGCATGAGGTCGTTAATCCCATCAGTTGCGCGAGTTGCCATGATCCGGAAACCATGAATCTGCGCATCACGTTGCCCGCCCTCGCCGAGACGTTCGAGCGGACCGGCCGCGACGTGACCAAGGCGACCCACCAGGAGATGCGTTCATTGACCTGCGCGCAGTGCCATGTGGAATATTACTTCGGCAAGGATAACTATCTGATCTTCCCGTGGGACGAGGGCATGCGGGCGGAGGATATGGCCGAGTACTTCGATGAACGCAATTTTGTGGATTGGACCCACGGGGTCAGTCGCGCGCCCATGATCAAGGCGCAGCATCCGGATTATGAGGTGTTCACGACGGGGATTCACTATCAGCGTGGCGTTTCGTGCGCCGATTGCCATATGCCGTACAAGACCGAAGGCGGTCAGAAGTTCACGGATCACCGGATTCAAAGTCCGCTGAACAATATCGCCAACGCCTGTCAGACGTGTCACCGACAAAGCGAAGAAGAATTAATCAGAAACGTGTATGACCGTCAGGATATGGTGAAGGAGGTGCGCACAACCTTGGAAGACATCCTGGTCAAAGCGCATCTGGAAGCCGAATTCGCGTGGAACCAAGGCGCTGAGGAAGAACAGATGGCGGACGCGTTGCATCTCATTCGCCACGCACAATGGCGTTGGGATTACGCGGCGGCGACGCACGGCGGTTCGTTTCATGCGCCGCTGGAATTGACCCGAACGATCGGCGCGGGCATCGACCTGGCGCACCGGGCCAGGCGCAAAATCGCCTCCGTCCTGATCGATTTGGGTCATACGGGGCCCGTGCCTTTGCCGGACGTGTCCACCAAGGAAAAAGCGCAGGCTTATATCGGGTTGGATATGGCGCAGTTACGCGCCGAGAAAGAGGAGTTTCTCGATACCGTGGTCCCGCAATGGCTCGCGGAAGCGCACGAGCGCCATCAGCGCTGGGACGAACGAAAGGCAGACCCGGACTGGGAAGGCTCGTACCTGTTTGATTGACGGAAGGCCCCTCACCCAAACCACACCCCCCGGAACACTGAACACTGAATACTGAACACTGACTACCCATGGCTTTCACATCGCAGAACGACACGAACAACGACCGCACCCCCATCTGGGTTGGACCGTGGCGGTATGCCGAAGGTTGGTTGATCTGTCTGGGCCTCCTGATTGTAGGATTCGGCCTGCAATGGGTGGGCGGCGGTTTGGATCCCGGCGCGTTGGCGTGGCCGGTGAATTTGTACGTCGCCTTGAGCTTTACAGGAGTGCTCGTGCTGGCCCATTTATTCGGGCGTCACTTGTCGTTTTTTGCCTGGCTCGGGCGTGTCCCGGCGACGATCTGTTCGATCGCCCTGATCACCTTTCTGGTGTTGATCATGGGCCTGGTCCTGCAGGACGACGAAGCCGCAGCGCCGTGGGTGCGCCGGTTGGGTTTGTCGAGCATGACCAATGCGTGGCCTTTTCTGTTTGCCATGTTTCTCTTTCTCGGGGTGCTGGGCATGGCGACCATGAAGCGGTTGATCCCGTGCAGGGCGCGTAATATCGGCTTCCTGCTCAACCATCTCGGACTGTATATCGCGGTCATGGGCGGCTTGATGGGGGCGCCCGACGTCGAGCGGTTGCTCATGGAGTTACGCGAAGGTGACGTGGTCTGGCATGCCACGGACGATGACGGGCATGTCTATGAAATGCCCTTGGCCATGGAGCTTATCCGTTTTGAAAAGGAGGAATATCATCCGAAAGTGGCCTTGGTCGAAACGGAAACCCACCGCATGGTGTCCGACACCCTGCACGACATGTTCGAAATCCATACGGGCGTCAATGGGCGCATCGGTTCGTGGGACGTGAAGATCCATGAATTTCATCCGTTGGCCATGCCGGTAGCGGAGCGATACGAGCCCGTACTGGATATGGGTGCCGGTCCTGCGGCATTGGTGAGCGTGACACACGAGCAAAGCGGGGATACGCAAACGGACTGGATCACATGCGGCAGTTTCGCCTTCCCGCATGAATTGCTCGAATTGGACGATAAAATCTCATTGGCGATGACCGTGCCGCGCGCCAGCGCGTATCGGTCGCAAGTGGTCCTATACACCCCCGACCGTGACGCCGAACAGATTGTCATTGAAGTCAACAACCCGTACGCGGTCGACGGCTGGAAGTTGTATCAGTACAGTTATGATGACCGGTTTGGGCGCTGGTCGCGCACCTCGATTATCGAACTCATCCGTGATCCCTGGTTGCCGGTTACCTATACCGGCATCTTCATGTTGCTCGCGGGCGCCGTTTATCTGATGTTCAAGGGCCGCAAAGTCGGTGAGCCCGACGCGAGGGGGGGACGCCAT
The DNA here is from genome assembly GCA_007136425.1 of Kiritimatiellia bacterium. Taxonomy (GTDB): domain Bacteria; phylum Verrucomicrobiota; class Kiritimatiellia; order SLAD01; family SLAD01; genus SKZA01. The sequence goes on along the minus strand of SLGY01000210.1, from coordinate 887 downwards.
GCTGCCGTTTGATCCAGCCAATTATACCATTGCCGCCATGGTGTGCTGGTTTATCGGGTTGGGCCTGTTCGCGGCCGGTCGGCGCTACGTTGTCGTGCGGGTCGCGGCGCACGGCTTTTACCTGGCGGGTGTGCTGGTATTGGCGGTGCTGGCGGCGCAGCTATGGCAGGCGATGGATCGCGCGCCGATGCGGACGCTTGGCGAAACGCGGTTATGGTACGGCATGTTTCTTCCCTTTATCGGATACGTTGTCTATTTGCGTTGGGGATACACGTGGATGCTGTATTACGCGGCGCTCGTGGCGGCGGTATTTCTGGGCATCAACCTCCTGCATCCCGACAACTACGACCGGGACCTCATGCCGGCTTTACAGAGCCCGTGGTTCGTGCCTCACGTGGTCGTGTATATCTTCGCCTACGCCGTACTTGCGGCGTCTTGTATTGTGGCGGTGAAGGGATTGATTCTGCACTACGTGAAGCGGGACAAGCTCAAGGAACTGCATCTCGCCGATAACCTGGTCTATATCGGGTTCGGGTTCCTGTCGCTCGGCCTGTTGTTCGGGGCCTTGTGGGGCAAGGAAGCGTGGGGCCATTACTGGACGTGGGATCCCAAGGAAACGTGGGCCTTCCTTACATGGATTGTTTATCTCGCCTACATGCACCACCGCATCCAGCGATCCAGCCAGATCGTGTCTTCGCTATGGATTCTGGCCGTTGCATTCGTTGTCCTGCTGGTGTGTTGGTACGGCGTCAATTACCTGCCGTCCGCCGCGGACAGCGTGCATACCTACGCGCGATGATGCTCTCGGGCGAGTTAAGACAAGCTATAGGCGAAGAGCAGATCCGGCGGGAAGGTGTCTGGTGACCATTCCCAGTCTACAATTCCTG
>SLGY01000085.1 GCA_007136425.1 Kiritimatiellia bacterium | reverse complement strand
GATAGCCGCCGCTCTTCTGGGGCTGGCTTCGGACTTCGTGCTTCGGATTTGATTCGGGCTTCCTCCTACGCCGCAGCGGCTCCGGCGGACAAGTGGGTCTTTCGTCATTCGTCATTGATGGGCAATGAGTTGCGTGCATACACGAATCAGCCCTGAGGGGGGCCGAAGCCGATCCACGGAATATCGAGCGGACGACTCAGGATTCCGCGATCTCCGGCGATTCGAGCACCGTGTCCGTCGCGCGGCGGCCGTACCGGACGATCATGAACGCGCCGCTCGCGAACATGAGCAGGCTATACACGACGGCGGGGACGGCAATGCGTGCGCTACCCAAAATCCCAAGTGCGATCGCGAGGGCCAAGGTGCCATTCTGGATGCCGGACTCAACGGAGATGGAGATGCGTTGGCGCAAGGGCAAGCCCCACACCGCGGCGATGGCGAAACCGAGACTCATGGTTACCGCGTTCAGCGCCAGTACCGCCCAGCCGGCTTCGGCGAACTGGCCGGCGAGGTCCTCTTCCTGCAGGACGGCGGCAAGAATGACGAGTGCGAGAAAGACAATGGATATGATGTTCACCGGTTTGCCCATACGCCGGGCGAACGCCTGCCGTTTGAAACGGACGCGCATACCGATGGAGATGGGGATGATCGTCACGAGCATGAGTTGGAATACCGTGCGCCAGAAGGGCAGTTGAATCGCCGTTTCGCCGCCCGCCATGAACAGACCCATCGAATAGCCGACGATGAGTGGAATCGTGAACACGGTGATCACGCTGGCGACGGCCGTGAGCGTGACGGACAGGGCCGTGTCGCCTTTGGACAGGTGCGCGATCATGTTCGACGTCGGTCCGCCGGGACAGGCGGCGATGAGCATGAGCCCCACGGCCAGTTCGGCGGAAAGACGAAACACGAAGACGAGTCCGAAAGCGATGATCGGAAGGAGCAGCAATTGGTTGAACAATCCGATCAACTTGGCTTTCGGCGCCATGACCACGCGCTTGAAATCGGCGACGGTCAAGCTCAAGCCCATGCCGAACATGATGATCATCAGGGCCAGCGGCAGAAACAGGGTCTTTAGGAAATCGTCAGGCATGCGCGGAGTGTGCAAGGGGAGGGGACGCGTGTCCAGTGAGAAAGGGATGGAAGAATGGACGGGTGGACGGATGGAGGAATGGACGGATGGGCGGTTGGAGGGATGGACGGGGGTGCGGCGGGGCAGGTGTTCGGGTAAGTGTATCCGAGTAAGTGTGGCGAGGAAGAGGCGTTCCTTCTCTTTTCCCATTGGCGTTAATTCGTGTTCATTCGCGGTTCCTCTTTAGATGCAATAAGCTTGATTATCAACGAAAGTTGTTGAACATCTGCGATGAGATCAGAGTCAAATGCTGATCCGATCATGAAACCAATAACCCTTGCCCGGAATGCCGCATGAAAAAGACGCTGAAAGTCATACTGCTTCTCGTTCTTGTGCTCCTCATTGTAATCGCCGGCTCCATCGCCATCCTGCTTGCCAGTCCCGGCGCACAGACCTCCCTGGTTAAACGATTTCTGCCGGAGGAGATATCCATTGAAAAAGTCCACCTTGGATTTTCCGGACTGCATGTCGAACGGATCGCTGTCATTCAGGATGATATGGACGTTCGGGTGGCACAAATCCGCGGTGAATTCCCCTTGTTACGTACCCTCGTTCGCCGCCACGTTGATATGAGTGAATTGATGGTGTCCGGCGTGAAGGTGGATTTAAGTCGAATCGAACCGGTCGTCGAGCCGCCGCCCGAAGTGCCGTATCCTCCGCGAATCCCGCCGCCCGAACCGCCGCCCGAGCCGGAACCCGATGTCGTCGAATTGCCTTGGGAAGCGTTGGCGGCATTCGATGGATTGTTTCGTGAGGACATCATGTGGCCGCCGGTTGCGATCGGCGTTCTGTCCGCCGACGCGGTCATTCTTTTGCCCGGCGGCGGTCGAGAGGTGAAAGTCCAACTCGCCGGTGAGAACCTGCGGGCCGACGGCGAACCGCAGCTCCGCGCGGATGTCGAGTACGACGATACCACCGAGGAAGCCGTACTTCGCCATGCAGCGCTACATAATACCCTGACACTTTCTCTCGCCTCCGGCGGGATCATAAAAGGCGCGCGCCTCGACTCCCGCGCTGAAGCCGATGTGCGCGTTGAAGAGGCTCGGGAAAGCCACGTGCTCAACCTGCTCGCGGATCTGCGGCAAAAGGATGATGCGTCCGGCGAGACCTATGCCCTGACGATAACGCTCGATCCGGATGGCGACCCCCAGGAAGTGGGTTCCCTGAACGCGAGATACGCGTACGAAGACCGGGCGTTTGGGGGCGACTGGGTCCTGGCGCTGGATACGCGCGCAGCGGACGCTATGATCGAACCGGTTCTGCAGGGCGCTTGGGGGACGGTACGATCGGATGGTTCTTTCGATATCAACCCGGCCGCCGAACGCTTCGCCGCACGCGGGGAGGCGACGGTGCGCGCCGAGCAACTGGATTTGGTCCAGCCCGAGTTGGAGACCGTTCCAACCTTCCTGCTGAAAACGGAATTCGATCTGGCGGGCGCCGATACCCGCATCGAAGTCAAAGCGTTGCGCGCGGAACTCTTCGCGCCCGCGGACACCTTACTCGTCGCCTTGCACGCGGAACAGCCTTTCGGGTTCGATCTCGCTACAGGCGAACCGGATTTCGGCGATCCCGGCGCGCCACTGCTGCGTCTCGCCTTGTCCGGCTTGCCGGTGGATCTGGTGAACGCCTTTCTTCCCGATATGCGGATTGCGTTGGCTTCCCTGTCCGGCGAAATGCTGGTACGCGGGACTGATGAGGATATTCATCTGGAAACCTCGCGTCCGCTTACCCTGCAGGGTTTTCACTTCGAACAGGACGGGCAGCCGCTGCTGGAAGACCTGACACTGGTCTTGGCGCCGTCGATCTCCTATCGAGCGGATCAAATGACGTTCGACCTGGGTTCCCTGGAATTGAGCCGCGACAACAGGCTGTTACTCGATCTCGCCGCCCGGGGCTTCGCCCGAGACCTCGATGCGGAAGAACCTTATTTTGAGCTGTCGACCGAATGGGATGCCATGCCGGCCGATTTGCTCGCCCAGCCGGTGGCCGAGCCGTTTCGCAACCTGTCGGAGGGGCGTATGACGGGCCTGCTCAACGCGTCCGGTGTTGCGTCGGACATCAAGGCCGACCTGGAACTGGTACTCGCGGAACTGGTGCTCGCCGATGACGGACGCCGGATCAATAGCGTCACGTTGAACGCCGACGTGCAAGTCGAGGATACGCCCCACATCCGGATGGCTGGACCGATGAGCGTGCGGGTAGGGGAGGAGAATACCGATCTTGAACTGGATATGGGGTTATGGCCCGGCGACGAAACGCTGCGCGTGGAGGTCAAGGGGCAAGGCGACAAGGTGTTTGTTGAACATTTCCAATGGTTGGCCGACGCCTTTCAGAATCCCGATTATGTGACGCCGGAAACCGAGCCGGAGGTGGAGGAAGAACCCGTGGCGGTCGAGGTGGAACGACCGGACGTGGAGGAACGGGTTGAAGAAGAGGAGCCGGAACCGCGGCCTCATGATCCCGAAATGGTCCCGGTCTGGGCCGGTCTATTGGCGGAGGCCGATGTGAATATCGCGGAACTGATCCTCCCCGGCGCCTACAACCTCAGGGAATTGCTGCTCCGCGCGCGCGTCGAGGAGGACGCCGCCCGTCTGGACGCGTTCGAGGCGCGACTCGGCGACAGTCCCGCGAAGGCGAAAGGGGCGCTCGTGTTTCGCGCCGATCAGCCGGCGCGGCCGTATGGCCTCGACGCGGAGTTTTCGTTGCAGGACTTCGACGTGGGGGCCTACCTGCGCGACGTCGATCCGGACACCAAACCGGCGTTGGAAGCCGTGGTCTCGGTGAACGGACAGGCCTCGGCGGAAGCGCCGAGCCTCGAGGCGCTTCCCGACTACCTGGTCGGCGAGTTCTCCGCGCAGGCCTCCGAAGGAGTTTTGCGGGCGTTGCGCCGGGGCGCGGTCACAGGAACAATCGATGTTGTTGGTCAACTGGGTCGTCTAGGAGCGCGATTGGCCGGGCATGAGGAATCCGAGGCCGTAACCCGCCTGGTTACCTACTTCAACGCGATTGAATTTGACGAGTTCACGTTGGAAGCCCGCCGCAATACCGACTGGACCATCGATCTAACCCATTTGTTGGTCCGCAACCCCGAACTGCGCATCGCGGGGCGCGGTCATGTCGGTCATGAGGAAGGTCGGGAATTTCATCAGCAGCCGATTGAGTTAACGCTCAATATGGCCGCGCGGCGGCCGTTGGCGTCCTTGCTGGACGAGTTGAGGCTGCTCGAAGAGGAACCGGACGATGAAGGCTATCGTCCTTTCAAGCGAAAGGTGGAAGTCCGGGGTAACGTCGGGGAACCCGATCCGCGTCCCCTCTGGGAGATCATTCTGGAATCCGGTGCGCGCCGTCTCCTAGATCGTGACGAACGGGAAGACCGGGAGCGCCGGGACATTCCCGTGGACGATATCCGTCGCCGGCTCGGCATTTGAGGCGAGAGATATATGCTGGAGATTGGATGGGGAACGCCCTGTTGCCCTCGGCGTGGACCCTTTTGCTGTCCCGACCTACAACTCCGGAAACGTCAGGCCGAATCGTTCGCATAGTCCCGGGACGCTTTCGAGGTCCATATCGAGCGCGTACTTCTTGCTGATTGTTGTGAAGCGTTCCAGGTCACCCCACGCTTCGGCTATCTCCCGGAAGAAGTCTTCAAATCCGGCTGGCGATATGACCTCTATGATCTCGCAGGGTGTGTCGCCGGCATTCCAGAAGGTGTGCCATTGCCCACGGGGCTTGAACACCCATGTCCCCGGACCCGCCTCCTCGACCGCATCGCCGAGGAGAGCCCCCAACGTGCCCTTCAGTACATAGGAATATTCATCCTCATTATGGTGGTAATGCAACGGAGCGGCCAACGCCCGAGGCGCCAAAGGGTGATGAACCACCGAAAAGCGCTGCCCCGTATCTGAACCATCAATCTTCCAATTCACCCCCAATCCCCCGAAGTCGAACGAGTCCTTTTGTCCCGGCAGGATTACGGTGGGATGCTCTTGTTGTGCCCCTGACTCACTCATGGTCTTTCTCCTTTACGCATGTATGACGTTACAATGAGCGCACCTGCGGTGCGCGACCCGGTGACACGACATCACCGAAATGGCCCACCCGCGTATCACGCGTCGCCTCCATGCTTTGTTTGGTTATTTAGGGGAAGGTGCGTGTGGATGGATTTGCGGCGCGGCGAGCGGGTGTTTGTCGGCCGGGCAGGTTGCGAACAACTAGGAAAGGAGTTCGGAAAGTGAAGATAAAGAAGTTAGCATTGGTGGCCGCGGGTGTGGCTTTCGCGTTCGGGACCACGGTACAAGCGCAGTCTTGGGGGCTGTGGGAAGCCGATCGTAGTTGGGTCGGGTTTGGTGACGGCGAATCCACGGATTGGTACAGCCTCTGGGATGATGGCGTCGGGACGTTTGACACGGCCGATCTCGGCTCGTTCCAAATGGGCGCTAACTACCAGCTCTGGAACTGGGACATCAAGACTTGGGGCGCGAACGCGGCTGGCGCGGCGCTGCACGTGACCATTTACGAACAAGGCAACCGTCCTGCGGAGCCGGTCTTCGAAGAGTGGTGGCAGACGAACGACGAAGTGATCGCCGGCGATGATCGCGTCTGGCGCGGTTACGTCGATGGTGGCACCCAAGGCGGCGATGCTTTCCAGGTCAATATTCTGGACGGTCTCGACGTAGGCAATTACAGCATCGAAGTCTATGCTCGCGCATGGGGTACGGATCCGGATGATGTATGGGATAGCAACGCGGGAAACAACTTCGTGGGTACATTTGAAGTCGTACCCGAACCCGGCACGATGGGCCTGCTGGTACTCGGTCTGCTCGGCGTCGCGGGATTGCGTCGTCGGATCAAGTGCCGGTGATGCAGCGGAAGCGTGAGAGCGCGAAGGTGCCGATACGGTCTTTGCGGACATGCCGGGCCAGCACATACCAGTTGCCGCGATAGGCGAGCAGGTGATACGGGTGCAGTTCGT
>SLGY01000209.1 GCA_007136425.1 Kiritimatiellia bacterium | reverse complement strand
GCGCTGCCGCCGATGCAGGACGGGGAATACGACCGGGACGCCATGCAGGACGTGCTGCGCGCGTTGCATGGTGAAGCGCCCGTGCCAACGGAACCGCCCTCGCCCGATCCGGAGCCGGAACCGCATGTGCACGACGAACCGGGCGGTGTAATCCGCTGGCAGGAAATCGATGAGGAAGTCTTCCCGGCGTTCGATCCCGAAGCGTTTCCCGACGCAGAAATCCCGGGGCCGGACGCTTTTGAGATGATCCCGGAAGAGGGCGCTCCGCGGCAGCCCGTGCCCGAGCCGGATCCGGTCGAGTTCGAAGCGGAACCCGTCGCCCCGCCCGAGGATCCGGCGGAACGCGATATTTTCGCCCCCGTTCCGTTTCGATGATGACATCCGTGCGGTCGTGTTTGGCGGCGGGGCTGCTCTTGGCGGCTACGTGCGCGAACGCCGCAGATGACGGTGCAACCGTTCGGCTCGTCAGTCTCGCGCCCAATCTGACCGAATTGGTATATGAGTTGGAGCTCGAAGACCATCTGGTCGGCCGTTCCAGCGCCTGTGATTATCCCGCCGCCGTCGCCGAGGTCGCCGTGGTCGGCGGATTCGGTCGGCCGAATTGGGAGGCATTGTGGCAGGTTCGGCCCGACGTGGTCATTGCCACCGATCTGGAAAAGCCGGGTGTCCGGCAACAGCTCGAAAAACGGGGGGTGACCGTGTTGCTTTTGCCCTGCGAGAGTTGGGACGAGTTGCGAAGCGCGGCCGGCGCGCTGGGCGCCGCCATGAACGAAGACGAGCGCGCTGCGCGGTGGGTCGAACGTTTGGACAAACGTCTCGCCGCATTGCGTGAGCGGGTGGCCGAGCAATGGGCCGGCCGTGATCCGCCCCGTGTCTATGTGGAGGTGTGGGGACGGCCCGTGACGACGGCGGGCGGCCGAACTTTTCTACACGATGTGGTCGAGATCGCCGGCGGCCGGAATGTCGGAGGCGACTTGCGTAATCGTTATCCCGCCGTAAGTTCCGAATGGGTGATTCGTGAGAATCCGGAGGTCATCTTGTTGGCGTACATGTTGGCGGATATGCAGGCGGTCGACGCCCTCGGAAAACGGATCGGTTGGGCGACGATCGACGCGATCCGAAATGATCGCGTTATCGATCACATTGCCTCCGATCTACTGTTACGGCCCGGCCCGCGCCTGATCGACGGGGCCGAACAACTGGCTGACGCATTCCTGGATATGATGCGATGAACGCTTTGGCGACAGATCGACAAGCATTGCGTCCGCTGCCGGCCCGGCGTTGGAACCGGGCAACGGCCGTGCATCTATTGAACCGGGCGGGGTTCGGCGGGACGGACGCGGAGATTGAGCGCTTTACCGAGTTGGGTCTTGAGGCAGCAGTCCATGAACTGCTGCATCCGGAATCCGTTTCTTATCAACCCGCACCGCCGTCCTGGGTTCGCCGGGCGGAACAGCAGGCGGGCGTATCCGTAGGTGATCTGACCCCCGAACAACGGACCGAGCGCCGTGAGGAAGTCGCACGGCGCCTGGCCGACTTGCGCACCTGGTGGATCCGGCGCATGATTCGGTCGCCGCGCCCGTTGGAAGAGAAGATGACGCTCTTCTGGCATAGCCATTTCGCGACCCAGGCCGACAAAGTCGCTTCTCCGCTGATGATGTATCGACAGAACGAGCTGCTCCGCCGCCATGCACTCGACTTTCTGGGGGTGATCGTGCTTGCGGTATCGCGCGATCCCGCGATGGTGCGTTTCCTCGACTTGGAGACGAGCAGGAAAGGCAACCCGAACGATAACTTTGCGCGCGAACTGATGGAGCTGTATACGCTGGGTGAGGGCAACTATTCGGAACAGGACGTCCGGGAGGTCGCGCGCGCGTTTACCGGCGCGACGATCAAGGATGAGCAGTATCATTTTGATGCCGCGCAGCACGATGAGAGGGAAAAGACGGTCCTGGGAAAGACCGGCCCTTGGGACGGACGCGCGGTCATAGACATTTTGCTGGAGCAGGAATCGGCGAGTCGCCTGTTACCCCGCAAGATCGCGTCGTTTTTTGGGCGTCCCGATCCGGAACCGCAAGTCCTGGCGGCATTAAGCGCGCATTTTAATGAGGTCTTCTATGATGTGCGCGAGCTGTTGCGCGTGTTGTTCATGTCGGAATGGTTCTATGCGCCCGAGACGCGCCGCGCGCGGATCAAGAGTCCTGTTGAGTATGTGGTCGGCGCCTACCGCCAGTTCGGCGTAACCCGGCCGCCCGCGGAAATCACCGCGCTGGCGTTGCGCCGGATGGGGCAGGAGTTGTTCAATCCGCCGGATGTGGACGGGTGGAAAGAGGGGGCGACATGGATCAATACGCATACGATGATGATGCGCTATCATTTCGCGCGCTTCTTCACGACAGGCGAAGTGGTTCAAGGGTTGCGGGAACGGGCCGGTGAGTACGGTACGACGGACGGCGCGGAGCCCCATGGCTCGCTGGTGGACGCGCAGTCGTTGGTTGACGAACTGGATTATCGTCGACCGGAACTTTGCGCCGACGCCCTGGCCCGGCGCGTCTATCGACGGACCTTTTCGCCTGAAGAGCGGATCCGGTGGATGGATTTCCTGCAAACGTCCAGCAGCGGCGCCACGGTAATGTTCAACCTGAATAATCGGATGTCCGTGGGCCGGGTCAACAGCGCCGCGTATCTATTGATGTGTTCGCCCGAATATCAGGTCTGTTAAACACATGCGATTCAAGAGCCAAATATACAGTCGTCGCGAATTTCTCCGGAGCGGTCTGTTGCTGACGGCGGCGGCCGGCACCGCACCATCGTTCCTCGCGCGGACGTGCCTTGCGGTGGAGGATTCGGCCGAATTATCGTCGCTGCCCGGCGTGCCGGATGACCATATCCTGGTGGTGATCCAATTGTCGGGCGGAAACGACGGCTTGAACACGATCATCCCCTACGCCGACGACGCGTATTACCGGTATCGCCCAACCCTCGCATTGGCGCAAAACGAACGCATTCGACTCGATGACCGGCTGGCCGTGCACCGCGCGTTGCAACCCTTGCAATCGGTCTTTGACGAGGGGGAATTGACCTGGGTACAAGGCGTCGGATATCCGAACCCGAATCGCTCGCATTTCCGGTCCATGGAAATCTGGCAGACCGCGTCCGACGCCCGTGAGGTCCTGCGTGCGGGTTGGATCGGGCGGTTCTTTGACAATACCTGTCAGGGCGCACAACCCCCGTCCGCCGTCACGATCGGGCGGGAAATGCCGCAAGCCTTGCAGACGCAGGACGGGCATCTGATGGGAATTGCACTGAGCCGGGCGGAACATTTCGCATGGGCAAATCCCGGTCTTACGACGACACATCAACGTCGGCAGCGCGAATTAATGGATTTTCTCAATCAATCCTTTCCGGAACCCGCCGACGACACGATCAACTATCTCCAGCGGACCGCGTTGCAGGCCATCGAATCCAGCGACGTCATTGCGGCGGCCGATCGGTCGTACCGGTCCAATGTGGACTATCCGAACACGCGGTTCGGCCACGATCTGCAGCTTATCTCAAAACTCATCGCAGGCGGCGTTCGTGGCCGGGTATTTTACGCCTCCATCGGCGGTTTTGATACACACGCCAATCAGGCGGGCATGCACACCCGGTTGCTGACGCAGGTGGCCGAAGGCCTGGCCGCCTTTCGGCGGGACCTTATTCGACAGCGGCAATGGGATCGCGTGGCGGTACTTGGCTTTTCCGAATTCGGGCGGCGTGTGGACGAAAATGGCAGTCAAGGCACGGATCACGGCGCTGCAGCGCCCATGTTTGTGATGGGCAAGGCCTTCCGTGGCGGCCTGATCGGTGAGCATCCGAGCCTGGACGACCTGGGCGCCAGCGACCTGAAATATGCCATCGATTTCCGCAGCGTGTATGCCTCCGTACTGGAACACTGGTTGGGCGCTCCGCACGAGCAAGTGCTGGGCCGGTCATTTCCCCTGCTGGATTTGCTGCGTTCCCCCGGATGACCGCGGGCCGACGGGTTGACGCCGGAGCCCGTTTTCGGGATAAGTGCATGTGCCGCAACCCCTGATTACGGAGCCGTGCAGATTGAGTCTTACTGAACAAAAACGCCGCCGGAATTTTATTCTCTTTCTCTTCGCGTGCCCGCCATTGATCGCTGCGGGCATTTTTCTCGGCGAAGGATGGCGCGCGCCCTGGACTCTTTTTGAGGTCGAACGGGCGGGCATCCTTGAGCTTCGGCTCTGGCGCGTGGCGCTGGGCGCGCTGGTAGGCGCGTCGCTGGCCGTGTCCGGCGCCGTGCTGCAAACGGTCTTGCGCAATCCGTTGGCGGAACCCTACGTGCTCGGCCTATCCGCCGGTGCGGGACTCGGTACGGCATTGTGCATTGTGCTCGGCGGCTTGGCCGTGAGCGCCGCGCTCCTGCCCGTGTCCGGGTTCGTCGGCGCCATCGCGAGTCTGGCCATTGTGTATAACCTGGCGCGCACTGCGCGCGGCACGACACCGCACACCCTCATTCTCGCGGGAGTCGTCTGGGGCGCCATTACCGGCAGTGTCCTGATGTTTCTCGTAACGCAATCCTCCACGGAAGGGTTGCACGCGATTCTCTGGTGGCTGTTGGGCGATTTGCAGGTCTACGATATCCAGTTGGTTGGCGTGGTGGCGGCGATCAATCTCGCGGCCGTGCTGGCGTTGTCCTATCAGTCGGGCGCATTGAACGCCTTGTTGCTCGGCGAGGAGGGGGCGGGACATGTGGGCTTGCACCCGGAACGCAGCAAGGCGATTGTGCTTACGCTCGCCACGGTGCTTGCCGCCTCGGCCGTCAGCGTGAGCGGGATCATTTCCTTTGTCGGACTCATCGCGCCGCACGCCGCCCGCGGACTTGTCGGCGCTGATCATCGCCGTCTGTTGCCCGCCGCCGCGCTGTTGGGGGCGGCGTTTCTGGTCTGGGCGGACGGAATCGGGCGGGGCCTGCTGTATCCCGTGGAAATTCCCGTGGGCGTGCTTACCGCGCTTATCGGCGGCCCGTTCTTTCTCGTGTTGCTGCGCAGAAGACAAAAGGAGATCTGGGCATGAACGCGTCGTCTTTGTTGCAGGCGCGAAACGTATGCGCCGGATACGGGATGTGCGAGGTCTTGCACGATCTGTCCTTCGCGATTCAACCCGGCGAAATGCTCGGCTTGATCGGGCCGAACGGCGCGGGTAAGACGACGTTGTTGCGCGTGATGGCCGGCGATATCGCGCCGGACATGGGAGACCTGCTGTTTCAAGCTCAGCCGCTGGGCGCTTTATCTCATCGTGCGCGTGCACGGACCATCGCGTACGTGCCGTCGGAGATTGAATTGCTGGCGGCCATGTCGGTGCGTGAATTCGTGGCGCTCGGACGCACACCGTATCTTTCGGGCTGGCAACGCATGGGCGCGCGCGACCGCGCGGCGGTCCATGAGGCGATGAACGCCGTCGATTTGGCCGGATTCGAGGATCGGGACATGCAGGCGTTGAGCGCGGGCGAACAGCAGCGGGCGATGATTGCGTTGGGCCTTGCACAGGAGCCGACCCTGTTATTGTTGGACGAACCCACCGCGCATTTGGATGTCAAACATGCCTGGCAAATCATGGAGTTGGTCCACGGCCTGCACGCTTCTGATAAAGTCACCATCGTGCTCACCACGCATGACCTGAACATCGCTTCGGAATTCTGTACGCGCCTCTTCCTGATGGATCAAGGGCGTCTGGCCGCCGAGGGCGCGCCCAGTGACGTGCTTGACGCCGATCGCTTGAGCGCGGTGTACGACTATCCGGTACGCATCCTGCCCGATCCCGACACCGGCGCACCCCGCGTACTTCCGCGCCGCCGGCCGTGATGGGTGTGGAGTCGGTTTTTTTGATCCGGGTAAGGCTGCGGCTCTGCGCGATGTCGTAACCATTTTCACCACCCGCTGCGCTGGAGGACACGAAGCAGGCGGAGTGAATATAATTCCATCTCATCTTACCTCCGTGATCTCCGTGCCCTTCGTGGTAAAGAGGTTTTTGGTTGCGGCCATGATACATCCGTCCGTTTTTCGGCACGCTGAAAGCGTGCAATTCGTCAGCTCGGGGCAACGCCCCGAGGAACCGGACAGGGCTCTT
>SLGY01000221.1 GCA_007136425.1 Kiritimatiellia bacterium | reverse complement strand
TCGCGCCCCCGCCGAATACGAGCAACATCGTCACGGTCAACAGCGTAGTGATCGACGTCAGTAACGTACGGTTAATGGTTTGATTAATACTCAAATTCGCGATGGCGGAATAGGGCTTGTCCTTGATCAGCGTCAAATCCTCACGAATACGGTCGAAGACCACAATGGTATCGTTCACCGAATACCCCACAATAGTAAGTAAGGCGGCGATGATCGGAAGACTCAACTGATTGCCTAGCAAACAGAAGATACCGATCGTAATCAACACGTCGTGCGTCAAGGCGACGATGGCCCCCATGGCGAAGGCGAATTCGAAGCGCAGCGATATATAGATCACAATGCCGACCAGCGCCCAGACCATCGCCATGATTCCCTTCTGTCGAAGATCGCGCCCGACTTGAGGCCCAACCGTATCCTCCTGCATAATGCGGAATTCCGCCTCCGGCAATGCCGTGGCCAGCCCTTCCTTGGCACTTTCACCGTCTCCATACCCCACCTTTACCAACAAGTATTCAGGTATTTCACCGGTTTCGTCCGGCACCAATTCGCGTTGATACTGAATGAAGGCGTCGGTCACACCCGCCGCTTCGAGCGCGTTGCTGATTTCGTCCGTTGTCGGCTTCTCGGCGAATCGATAGGTAATCGCCGTGCCGCCCGTGAAGTCGACGCCGAAATTATCTTCGCCCTTCGTGAAGAAGACCGTCCACGTACTGATGATGACGAGCGCGGAAAGGACGGCGGCGATCCCGCGTTTGCCGAGGAAATCGATCTTCGGATCGCGCAGAATGGAAAACATCTTGATGTGCTGGATCTTCGTCTTGTACGCCATCCATTCGAACATCAACCGCGTGATGACCAGCGCGATAAACATGCTGACCACGATGCCGGCGCTGAGGGTAATGGCAAACCCGCGAATCGGCCCGGACCCTTGCCAGAACAGAATCACCGCCGTGATCAGGGTCGTGACATTGGCATCCATGATGGTGCTGAACACCTTGTCGTATCCCGCGTCAATGGCGCTCGCCAATCGTTTGCCGATCTTCTGTTCCTCGCGTATTCGCTCAAAAATAAGGACATTCGCGTCCACGGCGATACCGATGGTCAACACGATACCCGCGATACCCGGCAGGGTCAGGGTGGGCAATCCATCGCCGCCGCCTCCTCCGGTGATCAGCCCCAGGAAACCGGACACGATCAGCATCCCGAGCGGGAGGAGCAGCATATCGAGGATCAATGCGAGATTGGCCACCACGCCGGCCAACAGATAGTAGCCGATCATGAATAGCAGAACCAGTATTCCGCCCAGGATGATCGCGCGCATCCCGCTTCGCACGGATTCCGCTCCAAGGGTGGGATCCACATTACGTTCCTCGATCACGCGCAACGGCGCCGGCAACGAACCCGCGCGCAAGACCAATGCGTGGTCCCGCGCTTCTTGAAGCGAAAAGTTGCCTTCGATGATCGCTTCCCCGCCGTAGATCGCCGTACGAATGAAGGGGGCCTGCTGCAGCACGCCGTCCAGCACAATGGCCAGAAATCGCTGGCCGTCCATGCTCGGATTGCGCGCGCCGCCCGGCGCGTAATCCGATGTGACCCGCTGAAACCGGCGGGCGCCTTCGCTGTCAAACCGCAGGTTGATGATGGGTTGGCCGAACTGTTGATAATCCACGCCGGCATGGCTCAGGTTCTCGCCGGTAAGTTCGCGACGGCGATTCACGTAATACGGTTCGTACACCGTTTGGCCTTGCCGTTCCCGGCTCATGAGCATGAAATCATAGCCCGGCGGCGCATGAAACGAGCGCAGCCTTTCACGGGCCTCGCGCTCGGTATCCCGATCCATACGTTCGAAATCCTCCGTGCGCTGCAGATACGGACGGCGCGTCCATTGGCCGGAGGGCAATTGATCATCCATGGTCACCCACCGATAGCCTTCGGGCGCACGGTCCTCTTCCTGCAACCGTTCTACGAGCCGCGCATTATCTTCGTGGACCATGCGAAACTCGAGGAAGGCCGCGCTCTCAAGCGTATTGATCGCCCACTCACGATTGGCGGCGTCCAAGCCGGGGATCTGCACCACGATGCGGTTGCTGCGGGGTTCCGGATAGATGATCGGCTCCTCGGTACCCATCAGGTCAACGCGATTACGTATGACCTCCAAGGCCCGGTCCCTGGCATCATAGATGGCGTCTTCATCCAACTCTTCCGTTTGCACTTCGAGCAGAAAACTGATGCCGCCCTGCAGGTCCAGCCCCAGCCTGACCTTCTCGGAGATCGGCGTCACCAACACGATCGACCACGCCAACAAGCCGATCAAAAGCAGCCATTTCCACCATGCATGTTTGTCCATTGTTCTCTAATCCTATGTCTAATCTATTTCCCAGACTTGATCCGAGTGTTCAGTATTCAGTGTTCAGTACTCGAAGAAAGCCCGTACTTAATCCAGACTGAAAACTGAATACTGAACACTCTTCTTAAGAACTATCACTGCGGTACTTCGTCGGGCACCTCGCCCTTGTCCAGCACCTGCGTCACCGCGCTGCGGACCACATCCACTTTCACCTTGTCGGCCACCTTGATGGTGAACGTCTTGTCGGCCACATTCGTCACCACTCCGATGAGACCGCCGCCGAAGAGCACTTTATCGCCGCTTTTCACCGCGGAGAGCAGCGCGCGACGTTCCTTTTCTCGGCGTTGTTGCGGCCTGATCAGGATAAAGTAAAAGATCAGGATCATTAAGGCCAGCCAGCCGAACATAAACATCGGCGACTGTTCCTCGGCGGCGCCGCCCCCCATGGCCAACATTGTCAAAGACAAACTCATACTACTTCGGCTCCTTCTTCGTTGCTACAAGATCAAGGTGATCCCGCCTTATTTCCTTATAATTGTCCGCAAAAGACTGATAATAATCGTCAAACAAGCCTTTTGCAATGGCCGCGCGCACTTCTTTCATGCATACCGCATAACAATGCAGGTTATGCCACGTGATCAGGCGAGCGCCCAATACTTCGCCCGTGTTACACAAATGCCGGACGTAGGCCCGGCTGTACTTTCTACACACATAACAGCCGCAATCCTCGTCCAACGGACGCGCGTCGTCACGATACGCGGCGGCTTTCACCGGATACCGTCCCAAACGGGTAAACACCGTGCCGTTACGCGCAAAACGCGTGGGCATGACGCAGTCGAACATATCCACGCCCAGCGCAACAGATTCCACGATTTGCGGCAGATATCCGACCCCCATCAAATAACGGGGACGTTCCTCGGGCAGATGACGAACCGCACTCTTGACACCCGGAATGATCAACGCATCCGGCTCACCGACGCTCACGCCGCCGATGGCGTAACCGTCGAATCCAATATCCAGCAGCGCGGCGGCGCACCGTTCCCGCAAGTCCTCGTGCACGCCGCCCTGCACGATCCCAAACACCAACTGACCGGGAGCGCGGGGCTGTTCCGCACATGAGGCTGCCCATGCTAGGGTGCGCTCCACCGCCTTGCAAGCATAATCCCGGTCGCACGGATACGGCGGACATTCGTCGAAAACCATCGCGATATCCGAACCTAAACCCCGCTGAATACGCATGGCCTCCACCGGCCCCATGAAGCGGTAGGAGCCGTCCACATGAGACTGGAACCGCACGCCGTCGGCCTCGATTCGACGCAACCCCGCGAGACTGAAGACCTGAAAGCCGCCGCTATCGGTCAAAATGGCCTGATCCCACCCCATGAATCGATGCAACCCGCCCATTTCCTCGATAATTTCCACGCCGGGCCGTTCGCCAAGATGATATGTGTTGCCGAGAATAATACGGTAGCCGAACCCCTCGATCTCCTCGGGCGTCATGGTCTTGACGGTCGCTTGCGTACCCACCGGCATGAAGGTGGGCGTCTCCACCACCCCGTGCGCGGTGGTGAGACGGCCGCACCGCGCCCCGGTAGCCGGATCGCGATGCGTGATTTCAAAAGTGCCTGGCGGCGAATTCATGAGGCACACGTGTCGCATAAACCCGCGCGCCACGTCCAGTAGCATTTCTCACCAAGAGGCCCCACGCCCCCGACCGAGGCGGGGTCGTGGGTGCGCACAAGATACGACAAGGGCTCTCCCATAAACGGTGAGAAATGCGGGTTAGCGGATAGGTCTCCCGCGAGATTGCCGGATTTCGTCGAGCGCACGGCGCGCGGGCTCAAAATCGGGCTGAACGCGCAGGGATTCCTCAAAATAGCGTACGGCCTCGTCGATCCGTCCCTGTTGCTGCAGCACCGTCCCCAATGAAAACAGGCCGTCGATCTGATGCGGCCGGTTCGCCGCCACGTACCGCAGGTGTGGCTCCGCTTCTTCCGGTCGACCGAGCATGGCCAGTCCCACCCCCAGATTGAGATGGGCGTCGAGAAATCCGGGCAGCGCTTCGGTTGCCTTCCGCATATAGGCGACGCCCTCCTCCAGACGACCGAGCTGACTGAACACCACCCCAAGATTGTTCAGCGCCGTGGCATGATCGGGCTTGTATCCGACGGCACGACGATAATGCTTTATGGCCCGTTCCGGATCGCCCGCCCGCTTGTACGCGTTTCCAAGATTATTGTGTGCCAGATAATTGCCTTCGGTCACCGCGATCGCGCGCGTGAACAGCGTCTTCGTATCTTCCCAATATCGTGTCTGGTCCCAAGCCCGAGCGGTCAGTGCGACGAGCGCGAACACCGCAACCGCCGTCATCGTAATTCGTGCCGCCCGACCGAGCGCCGTCCGCTCGATCAGCCCGGTCACACTCCACGCCAGTGCGACAAAAAGCCCTACGGCGGGCACATACATGTATCGGTCCGCCATGGCCTGTTGTCCTACCTGAACGAATCCGATCACCGGGACCAGCGTGCCAAGATACCAGAACCAACCGGTAAACAGCCACGGGACGGCGCGAACGTATTTCACCACAAGCAACGTGATCAGCGCCAATGCGATGCCCGCCACGCTCCATTGCCAGAACGGCGGAATCTCGCCCGAGTGCGGATAGAATACGGTCAGCCCGGTCGGCCAGAACAGGTATCCGGGATAAGCGAGATAGGTGACGAGGGCGTGCGTGAATCGCAATGCGAGCGGATACGCGTCCAGCGGCTGCACCGTACCGCCCTCCCGCTGTACGATGATCGTGATGACGCTCGATATCGCCGCCAGAACGAACAGCGGCACTTTTTCAATGATCAACGGGCACGCGGACCTCAAGGCGCTCCGCCAACCGGTATCGAAGGGGGTCCACCGGCGCAGCGGCCAGACATCCAACAGCAATAACGCAAAAGGCAGGGTCACCAGCATGGGTTTCGCCATGAGACCCAGCGCGAAGAGCATCAAGAGCAGAGCATATCGGGCCGCCCCGCGTTTCTCGACATACCGCAGATAAGCCAGCATGGAGAGGAACAGGAACAGCGTACTTAACACATTCTTCCGTTCGGCGACCCAAGCCACCGATTCGACGTTCATCGGATGCACCGCAAACAGAGCGGCCACAAAGGTCGAAGGCCACCATGCGCCTGTCATACGATAGAGAACCCACAAGAGCAGCAAGGCGGCCAGCGCATGAATTCCCACACTGGACATATGATGCCAGCCGGCGTCCAGCCCGAAGAGCTGCACATCCAGCATGTGCGACAGCCAGGTAATCGGATGCCAGTTGGCGGCATGGGCGGATGTGAACGCCCACCGAATGCTTTCCGCCGCGAGCCCCTCCTGTACATGAGGATTACGGAACACATAGGCTCCGTCGTCGTGGTGCACAAACTCGTGATTGATCGTCTGCCCGTAGACCACGATCACCAGCCCGAGAATAGCCACGACGCTCCCGGCGCGAACCGGTGTCATGCCGCTAACCTTCATTGACTGTTTATAATAGGCGTGTCCGCTTGACGGTACTCTCTATTCCAACGTCAGCACGATCTTACCGCGTGTATGCTGCGTCTCGATCAGCTCATGAGCGCGGACCGCTTCCTCCAACGGCAGGACCGCCGCCAGATGCGTCTTGAGTTCGCCGGCCTCAACCAAGCGGCTGAGCTCGTCCAATTGCTTGGCCTTGGGTTCCACAAATACGAACTGAACGTTGAACCCTTTGTCGGCCAATTCTCCGCATACCACGGGATCCACGATCGAGACGAGACG
>SLGY01000158.1 GCA_007136425.1 Kiritimatiellia bacterium | reverse complement strand
TCCGAATGCCGAAAAGCGAGATGGTTACAATTGCTGGCGCAATATGCTGCCGTGCAACTTAATGCGATAATCGGTTCAGCAGATAGCCGCCGCTCTTCTGGGGCTGGCTGCGGACTTCGTGCTTCGGATTTGATTCGGGCTTGGGTCTTTCGTCATTCGTCATTGATGGACAATGCGTTGCGTGTATACACGAATCAGCCCTGGCCCGGCGACCGGAAGCTTGATTCCGGGTTATGAACCCGTTAGGGTTTCGCTCAGATCATGAAGAAACGAGACGAAAAAGAGTGCCTCTCGCAAGGGATGGAATACTGCGTGTGCCATACCGTGGAAACGTTGACGCCGCTGTACAACCAGGACGGTGACGACCGGGCCGACGGGGTCTTGAACGATTATCCGAATACGCTGAACATCGTCGAGGCGCTTCGGATACTGATTGATTCCATGATCCCGGGCCGCATGACACACAGCACCATGGACCCCAACGAGCTGGGCCTGTTTCTGGTACGACGCTTGAGTCAGGCCTGGCGCCTGCTGCGGCCTGAATTCGAGCGCGCCATTCCGTTCCGCTGGAAAGGCGCAGCGGCGGTCATGGACGGTCCCCCGGCGCCTGCGGACGCGCGGGACGAATCCTTCCGGGCCATGCGCGCGTTCTATGATCGCCTGCCCGAGATTCGCAAGCTGGTGGTGGAAGATATCAAAGCCGCCTACGAAGGCGATCCGGCCGCATTGACGTATGCGGAAGTGCAGCTCGCTTATCCCGGCTTGCTCGCCGTGGTCTCGCATCGACTCGCGCACGAGCTGTATCGGCTCGATATCCCGATCGTGCCGCGCGTGATGAGTGAATGGATCCACGCCAAGACCGGCGTGGACATCAATCCCGGCGCACAAATCGGGCACGGTCTCTTCATTGATCACGCCACGGGCGTCGTTGTTGGAGAAACCTGCAGGATCGGGAACCGCGTTAAACTCTATCAGGGCGTCACGCTGGGCGCAAAAAGCTTCCCGCTTGATGAAAGCGGTCGCCCGATCAAACATATCCAACGCCATCCCACCGTGGAAGACAACGTCATCATCTACGCCAACGCCACCATCCTCGGCGGTGACACGACTATCGGACGAAATTCCACGATCGGCGGCAACGTGTTCATCATGGAGAGCGTGCCCCCGAACAGCTTCGTGGCATCCAAGCATCCCGAATTGCATATCAAATCGGGGAACGGATGAAGAGTGGTTCTAGGTTGTAGGTTTTTGGTTCTCCCCAACCCATAACCCAAAACCTATAACCGCTCCTCCCAAACGGCCTTGTTCGCGCACCTTACAGCTCAATCACTTCGCCCTGCTTCGCCAACCGGGCCTCGCCCCACGCCTCACGAATCTGCGCGTCGCGCGCATCGCATGCGTCGTCGTCCATGTCCGTGTCGTGATGGGTGATGAGCAAGTTCTTCACATCACAGCGCTGCGCGAGTTCAATGCCTTCCAGCCACGTACTGTGTCCCCAGCCTCGATACGGTTCATAATCGTCGGGCGCACATTTGCCGTCGAAGACCAGCAGATCCGCGCCGCGCGGCGTCCGGCACAATGACTCCAGCATCCGCCGTTCCTCCTCGTCCGACTCGCCCCATTCGATGTCGGTAACAATAATCAGCGCCTTCCCGGACGCAGTTTCATCGATCCGAAACGCGGTCGACCCGCCCGGATGCCGAACGGGACACCACCGAATCTGTAAACCACCGAAGAGGCTGGCCTGTTCCATGGATTCTTCGTCGAGAATCCGGAAAATCCGACCCGACCGCATCTCGTCCAGCGGGACCGGCCAGACGGGCGGATGCACAAAGGAATGAACGATATCCTCCACCGACAGGTCGTCCAGGACGCGCGCGGCAAATTCCACCTTCCAATCCTCGCAATAGAGGGGAGGAAACGCAGGCAACCCCGCGAGGTGATCGAGATGAAAGTGCGAGAACAGCATCAACACGGAACGTCGGTCGGGGTCCAGAGCGCTCAACCGTTCATACACCGATCGTAATCCCGTGCCGGCATCAATGATGAGCCGTTCCCCCGCCTCCCCTTCAACGAGGAACGAGGTCGTATCTCCGCCATAGCGCGCAAACGCCGGAGCGGCCACCGGACTCCCACCGCGCACCCCACCCAGGAATAGTTTCATTTCATTTTCCTTACTTGTTCCAAGCAGTGTCCAGTGTTCAGTATTCAGTATTCAGTGTTCAGTTTAATATATGGATTATGGGCCATATTCTGTCATTTCGAGCGGAGTGCCGCACATACTCGTTGAGAGTATGTGCGGGACGGAGTTGAGAAATCTCGTTCTTTCGCCTGCATGCGTGAGACTCTCGCCCCGTCGACTGCTTTCAGGACGGTGTTCAGCATGGAATGACCTTGGCCTTCTTGAACATTGAACATCGAACGTTGAACACCGAACACTGAATACTGAATACTGAACACTCGCCCCCACTGACCAGTCGCTCTCTCCCCATCACTTCTCCGTCAAATTCCATACGCCGTCCCATGTTTCCGTCGGCTCCGCCACAAGAGCGCGGCAACGCTCGGCATATTTACGGGATAACGAATCGTCTCCCCATTGCTCAAAGCGTTTCAAGGCCTCCGACCATTTTCGCTCCTCACAAAGACGCAAGGCCTCTTCGAATTCTGCGACCGGTACCGGCGGCGTGTCGCCTTTGACACCCAGCACTTCGTACACCCGCACCGGGGTCTTGCGTCCCACAACCGTAATGCGCCCGATTTCGCGGCCGATCAATCCTTCGCCGACGTTCTGCCATGTCGATTCTGACAGCATGGTCGCCGTGCCGAACGCCTTATTTGCGCCTTCCAACCGGGCGGCGAGGTTAGCCGCGTCGCCCAGTACGGTGTAATCAAAACGTTCGCGCGAGCCCATGTTGCCCACAACGACTTCGCCTGTGTTTACACCAATACGCATGTACAATTCAACGCCGGTCCGCTCCTTGAACTCCGCACGCCGATCCGCCAGTTTACGTTGACAACGCAGCGCCGTGCGCGCGGCTCGTTCGGCATGGTCGGGCTGGGACAGGGGCGCGTTCCAGAACGCGATGATGGCGTCGCCCTCGTATTTGTCCAGCGTGCCGCCCTCCTCAAGGATGATATCGGTCATATCCGACAGGTAATCGTTCAGCAGCCGCGTCAGATCCTGCGGCTCGAGTTTTTCGGATATGGTCGAGAACCCGGCAAGGTCGGAAAAGAAGATCGACAACGGGCGCCGCTCGCCGCCGAGCTTGAGCTGGTCCGGATCTTTCATGATCTGCTCAATCACGTCGGGACTGAGATAATGTTTGAAGGCGCCCTTTATAAAGGCCTTCTGCCGGCCTTCCAAGGCGTAGCTGACCACCACGGCGCCGACCATGCTTAAGGCCATCGCCAGACTTTGCACGATAATCGGCCACCAGACGCTGAAATCATACAACGCGAATCCCGCCAACCACGGCAAGGGCAGGAAGACTAGAAACAGGATCACGGTATGCCAGGCCTTGCCCGTCAACAGGACCCCGCACGTGGCGAGGAATACGAGGATCAGTGTAGAGATGAACGTCCATCGATCGGGCAGCATGTGCACGAAATCGTTGGCGAGAAAGTTGTCCAGGATGGTGGTATGAATCTCCACTCCCGGCGTCACGGGACTGATCGGCGTGGGCCGCAAATCGAGCAGGCCCGGTGCGCTGAACCCCAGAAAGACGTACTTATTATTGAAAACAATCGGCGATATCGTCGGGCGCCCGCCCTCCTGAATGCGCATTTCCGCCTGAATAATCTGTGCCGCGGTATATTTTTCGTGCGTACCGGACGGGCCGCGATATCGCAGGATGCTGCGCCCCTGTTCGTCGAGAGGAATCGCCCGCCGACCAACATGCAACGCGCCCTCTTCAATGTGCATGGAGGGGAATGAATCGCCATGGTCCGGAGCGACGGCGGCCATATAGGCGGCCAACCCCAACGAGGGCACCGCGCGCCCGTCGAAGACCCGAAACAGGTTCCCCCGCCGAATGATGCCGTCCCGGTCCTGTTCCCCTCTCACATCCGCCACCAGAGCGGAGTTGGTCGCAATCTCCGGTATCGGAAACGTGGCGCGCGGCATGACGAGCCCTTCCCGCTCGCCCTCCGTCAGCCACTCGTCCAGGTCGCGGATCGGCAGAGAGCGGTCGGGCACATAGTCCGGCCACGTATCGAAGCGCCCCACGCCCTCCCCGAGAAATACCGCGGGGACAAACGGCGGCCCGGTCCGGATGGCTTCGCCGAGCACTTCGTCGTCGTACACTCCGTAACTGGAAGCTTCCGTATACAGCACATCGAAGGCCACGGCCCGCGCGCCGCCGCGCAGGGCGAATTGAATGATGGGCGCATACATTTCTCGCGGCCACGGCCACCGGATTCCCTGTTCATCGGCCCAATCCAGACTCGCCTGATCCAACACGATGAGCTTGATATCTTCCGTCGCCGGACTCGGCCTGGCCTGGGTCACCACGCGCCAGTTCCAGGTCGTGTATTCCCAGCGATCCAACCAACCTTGTCGCCAGAGGTGCATGGACAACGCGGTGAACAGCGCCGTCAAGAGAAGACCGTAAATCAGTTTCTTGATCATGCGGAATGGTTAATGGTTTATGGTCAATGGTCAATGGTCAAGGTTGATGGGGGCGCGGCGTAACGCCGTCATTAACCATTCTTCTACACTCCCTGTAGCGCGCGTTCGAAGCGCTGTTGCCGCGCGGCCGGCGGTTCGGCGGCGACGGCTGGGATATCGATCATGCGCCGGATATCGCGGATCCGATCGCGCGGCGGCGGATGCGTGCTGGCAAAATCCCGCCGGCCGGGTTCCAATTGCCGGTCCATTTCCTCCAGCATCCGTTGCAAGGCGGCGGGCTGATAACCGACCCGCTTCATGATCGTCACGGCCGCCGCATCCGCTTCGCGCTCCAGACGCCGCGAATAGCCGCTGGTCATCAGCGTATGCGTGATATCGCCGATGGACCCTTCAAACGCCTCCGTCAATTGCTGCATCTCATCGCCGGCAAGCGTCCGTGTCGTTTCAATCGCCAACACGGTGAAAGCGGTGACCAGCCGCGACGATTTGATCGCGCGCAGGCCGTGATGGTGCTGTACATGACCGATTTCATGCGCCAGGACCGCCGCCAGCTCGTCCTCCGTTTCACATAGGCGCAACATGCCGCGGGTAATGAAGATGAAACCGCCGGGCGCGGCGAACGCATTGATCTCGTCGCTGTCCAGTATCATGAAACGGTATCCGCCATAGGTCTCCGGTTTATCCGACGCCAGTGCCAACGCCTGGCCGAGTTCGTTCAGATAGGTGTTCGCCGAGGGATTATCATAGGGCTGATACTCCGAAAGGATGGTCGCCGACACCGCCCGCCCGATGTAATACTCCTGTTCCGGCGTGATGTCCTCGAAGGTCCGACCTACAGCCACGCCCGCACGCCGCAACGATTCCGCCTCCTCCGGCCGAATCGTCCCCGTCGCCTCACCCACCGTGGCGCCGATTTCCGACACCGTTTCGCAGCCGGAAACGAAAAACAGACCGGCCACAAGCCCGCTCGCAATCAACAGATTCAATAGGCGCCGCTTCATCAACGATCTCCTTCCGGCGTCACGTCGCCTTCGCGCAGGAATTCCGTAAGCCGTTCGGCCCTCACGCCCATCTGTTCCATGCGATCGACCCACGAGAAATCAAGATCGGTGTGTTGCGCACGATATTCCCGTTCGACATCGGCGCTGAATCCCTTGCCCGCCAGCGCCATTTCCTCCTGCGTCGCCGCCCCGGCTACGTCCTCGTCGCCCGCAGCGATTTCCAGCCGTTGCCGGGTCAAGGCGGATTCGTGGATCCACCCTTCCTTATCCCCGGATACGACGTGACGCCACGGCCCTTGCGCACGCTCCACACGCACGCGCTCGGCATACTCCACCGTAGCCACCACCGCGCCCAGAAACGAGGGGCGCTCGCGTAATTGCCCTTCCCGCACCTGTACGTTCATTTTCGCGGCCTGCACCGTTGCGGCCAGCCCCAGGAACAGCGTCACGACCATGATCCATTTTGTTTTCATCTCATCGTCCTCCGGTAAAGCATTCGGTGTTCAGTGTCCGGCGCTGAACGCACCC
>SLGY01000224.1 GCA_007136425.1 Kiritimatiellia bacterium | reverse complement strand
GGGACCCTATGGGGGCATATGGAATCCCTGATGGCAAAAAGCGGGATGGCCTGATTTACAAACTGTACACGGGTATTTTATAAACGCGACATAAATTGTACAGGGTGCGCTCGTTCGGAAGGGAGCTTGTACCATGGCTTGGTTTCGCGCAGATGGTCTTCCGGGGTGCGCGCTCCCCCTGTATTCTTTGTGCACACGCTTCAGCCGCCCCTTTTCCCAGCCGACCTGCCCAGCCCGGAGCCGTTTTGTCCGGTCCGGTCCGTGTCTGCTGCTCATTTTATGTTTCTCGTTGGCGTCTCCGGTTGCGTGGGCCCGCGACATCGGCGCGGCGCTGAAGGTCGGCACAACCGGGTTCGGTGGCGATATGACCGTCGAATTGACCGATACCTTCAATGCGCGGGCGGGAATCAATTTCTTCTCCTACGCGTTCGATGAAGAAGAGGAAGGCGACGACGCCGACATGGAACTGGAAATCGGATTGCAATCATTTCCGCTTTTGCTGGATTGGCACCCGTGGGGCGGAAACTTCCGTCTATCCTGTGGATTGGTGATTAACCGAAACGAGTTATCCGTAAAAACTACAGAGCCGGGCTCAGTCGAACTCAACGATCGCGACTATTTTGTCGACAGCTTCAAGATGGACGTCACGTTCAACCTTATTTCTCCCTATCTGGGCATCGGATATGGAAACGCCGTACGGGATGTAGACCGGCGCTGGCGTGCCGCCATGGATTTAGGGGTCATGTTTCACGGCAAGCCCGGAGTGCGCGGCCGCGCTACCGCATCCAACCCGGCCCAACAGGAAGCGTTGAACCAGGACCTCGCCATCGAGGTCTCCGATGTGCGGGATGATCTGAGCGGCGTAATAATTTATCCCGTACTAACCTTTGGTATCTCGTATCGTTTTTAGCCAACGACATTTAAGGGGGAAGGGGAAGACCATGAAAAGGACCAGTCACATCAGAATCAACCCGTTAATTCTTTCTTTGGTTGTGGGCATGATCGGAGCAGGGGTTTGGGCCGAAAGCGGCGGACGGGACGGCCGTTTCCCCGCCCCCTTGTCCGGTGAAATGGCCCATTTCACGGTGTCCCCGCAACACGATAACCTGTGGGGACACCATTGGCCGTCGAATGACACGGTGACCATTAAACACGGCGATCCGGCCGAAGAGATCGGGACAGCGGAAGTCAACGAATGGGGCGACTTCTGGTTCGACAGCCCCGAGACTATACAGCCGGGCGATCTGCTGCAGGTCCAATGCGGCGAAATAGTGAAGACCCATGTAGTGAGGGATCTGGCGGTCACCGCCGTCGATCCGGGAAGCAATACGGTCAGTGGCACGGCAGCCACTGGAACGTGGGTTTACGTTGGCGTGCACGACACCGACATAAATCGTCATGTTCAGGCGGATGAACATGGCGACTGGATCGCCGATTTCTCGGAGTCCGTCGGCGAAGAGCCTTGGGACGATGCATACGATCTCACGGCCGGCTCAGAGATCTATGTCGACCAGAGAGATGGAGATGGAGATGCGACTTTCCTGCATTGGCGGCCACCCCATTTCAAGGTAGATCCGGTGGGTAACCACGTGTGGGGACACGAATGGCCGGTCGGTGAAACCGTGACCGTGACGCAAGTGGGCGAACCGGATGAAGTTATCGGAGAAACGGTGGTCAACGAATGGGGAGACTGGGGGGTGGACAGCTCGTTCGATATCCAAGCCCATGACCTGATCCGGGCCGAGTCGGACAGTGTGTTGAGAGAGCATGTCGTGACCGATCTGCAAATCACGGAAGCCAATCCGAGGGATAATATTATACGCGGAACGGCGCAGACGGGGACGTGGGTCAATGTGCATGTTTGGGACGAAGATGTCGGGCGTAATGTAGAGGTGGATGAGTACGGCGAGTGGCTGGCAGATTTCAATGAAGCTGCGGGCGCACACTATTGGGAACGCGCATTTAACCTCGAATCGGGCATACAGGGTGGTGCCGGGCAACACGATGAAGACGGAAATGAAACGCTGATTGGCTGGCAAGCCATTTGGCCGCATTTCAGCGTGGATCCGAACCCCAACAGCCTTTGGGGGCACGACTGGCCTGCTGGCGAAACGGTGACCATAACGATCGGGGATTCAATGGAATTTGAAGGCCACGCGTCGGTCAACGCATGGGGGGATTGGAATCTGTGGGAAGTCACTCACGATATTCAGGCTGGGGACTTGGTGCGGGTGGAATGCGGTGACATTGTACGGGAACATGTGGTGCGGGAGCTGCAGGTCGTCAGTGTGAATGCGGATGCCGACACCATCAGCGGCACGGCGGCTACGGGCACCTGGGTGTATGTCAGTATTTACGACTCCCCGGTCTCCCGCAATGTTCAGGCGGATTCCGATGGCGTCTGGCTGGCTGATTTCTCTGTGGAAGGCGAAGAGGAATGGGAGGTCACATACAATATCGCGGCCGATACGCGGGGTTCCGCGCGTCAATTCGACGAGGACGATAACTCCACTCATATTTCATGGCGGCCCGACCGGCCCATCCTTCGGGTCCAACCCGCCTCGCACAACTTCGGCCATGTGGATCTGGACGTTGCGGTCACACAAGTCTTCGAAGTCGCCAATATCGGGAATATGGCTCTCGAAATCGGTCCCGTGGAATTGATGGATGGCCACGACCTCGCGCAATTCACGATTATTGAGGATACGGCATCAAATGAAACGTTCCCTCCGGATGCGTCGGGGCACGTGACCGTTGTCTTCACGCCGACCAACATCTGGGGCAAGGCCGTCGTCTTGCAGATCCCGAGTAACGACGAGGACGATCCCGTTTATGATGTGCGGATTTATGGCACCGGGCGCAGCGAAACGGTCGCCGAAGAATATTTCGAGGAAGGGCTGGCAGCGTTGGAGGACTTCATGGGCGAATTCGGGGAAACGGCGGATTTCCTCGCGGCGCATGACGAGTTCAGCGAGGCGCTGGCGGCCGATCCCGATCATTACGGCGCGGCCGTCTTCCGCCTGTTGACGGGCATCTTTGCGCTGCCGTACGACGAGGACATTGCGCAAATGCTGACCGATTTCGGCATGCCGGAAGAAGGCCGGGATCTATGGGAGTGGACCGCGAAGCTGTTCGAAGAGGAACGGGAGGAAGATCCTCCGTATTTGGATGAGGTGATTCATCTGGCGGGAGAAAAAATCGAGGAACTCATCGATGAGTCCCTTAATAATCTGTCCCGGATACCCACCAACTGGACGGGAAGCGTGATTTTCAGTCCCGATCATATGCCCATCGACAACGAGGTTCAGGTGGATGTCGGGGATGTGTTTATGTTCCGGAGTGGGTTGTCTCTTCTGCAGGGGATCATCTGTATGGTCCGCGCGCATGACTGGCATATCTCGTTCGAAGATCTGGACGATGAGGAACTTCTGCTCAGCGATCATTTGGCGACATACCCGACGCTTGGCGCCCTAACCAATCTGTCCTTGTTTGCGGAAGCAGCGGACTGGTTCGTTGATGCGATAGACTTGTATCAGACGGGCTCGGAACTGATCCGCAACGAAACGGATTATCAACACGACGATCTGATTGTCTTTGATCCGGACGCCCTCGACGACGAACGGCTATTCCGGAACGTGTTGAGTCAGATGCGGGATTCGCTGACCGGGACCTCCGCCGATCCGTTCGAAGTGGAATTGAGCCAGGTTCTCGATCTGGACCACTTTTTCGATAATCCGGCCAGTCTGCGCGATCTCGTCGGTGGCGCGGGCCTGCAAGGCGCTCTGGGCTCTGTCATTCTGCATCAAGTTGACCGGGCACTGGCAAATCTGGATGAAATAGAGGATACTTTCGCGCAAACACTGATCCCGGAGGTTGATCCCGTAGATCGACCGACGGAGATGGATCACGGTGATATCTGGATGGCGCGGGCATGGCTTCATACTTGGAAGGCATTGATTCACACCGCCCAGGCCTATGATATGGACGATGTGGACGTGGTGGCCTGGGCGGAGCGTGATCCGTTCCTGCTGGGTGATGTGTTTGATGATCCGGTGACGCCCGATCTGTTTACCGTTACCGACGAAGCGGCATTTATTGCTGCGTCGAACGCTTTCCAAGACGCTATCAGCGCGTACCTCTCGGGATCGGAGTTTCTGCGTGAGCATGCGCCCACCCGGGCCAACGATATGTTTGCCATTTGGGCGAACGAGTTCCTGATGGGTGACGGCCGGGTCACGCACGACGAAGTGGCCTTCCGCGCGCTGTTGGAGGACCTTCAAGTCAGCATGTCCGAACCGGTGCTCATTGATTATGTAAACCGCGAAGGCGAGCACGCGTTCTTCGAGGTCATGCATCTCGGCCGATTCTTCAGGACGTCATACGTAACGCGCGCGCATGCTCCGGAGTTTGATCTGGAGAATCGAGCCATCTCGGGCACATTCCCGGATCCCACCTTCAACCAGATCTTCCCGGACATGTCGCAGTGGCATCTCGCAGAATGGTTGGGGTTGGCGTTGGAGGACACGGATGGGCACGGCCTGCCGGACTTGTGGCAGATCCATTATTACGGTAACATAGGTCAAGACCCAAACGAGATCACCCCGTCCGGCATGACCGTTGGTGATGCGTTTCGCGCCCGCACCGACCCGACGGATCCCGATTCCTTCCTGGGGTTGACTGATACCTTCATCCCGGTACCCGGTGATTCGGTGGTCGAAATCCGCTGGCAGAGTATGCCCTACCTCTATTATGCGGTGGAATCGACCACCAACCTCGTTCCGAACGAGTGGGAACTGGAATGGATAGGGCCTGCCACGCCATACATCAACGTCTTCACGGACGACTCGGAAGATGCGAGTCACAAATTCTATCGCATACGGTTGTATGACTAATCGGCGTAGCTCAGTAAGTCTTCATCATGGAGTAACGCCGAAAACGGAAAAGAAAGACGGTCTACAGCCCGTGTGACGCCATTCGAATAAACGACCGCCTCACGGAGCGAGAACATGGGCGGTTCTCTAAACGACAGGCGCGCCTCGCGGCAGTGGATCTGTTGGCCGTTTCGCGTGCGGAATGATATCCCACTGTTCATCCGCAATTCTCCGCCTCGCAAGTGCGCAGAAGAAGCCTGGAAATACACGACATCCGGCTCCTGATCGCCGGGCGCAAAGCGCAATGACAGGTTGCGCACCCGGAGACTCGACACCCGCGTATCCGCATGGGGCGATCGCACGCCCAGCGCTTCCAAGAAGAAACCGAGCTGTCTCGGATGACGCCCGGGTGGCGCCCCTATGTCTCCCTCTGCAGGCGCATCCGCTAGGTTGCGGAACAGGGCAATCACCTCGGCCTTATTGAATTCAGGCATCAACGTAATGTGCATATCCCTGATCAACGCTTCATTGAAAGCCCCGATCCGGATGAAGCCCAGCGAGCGCCGACGCACTTCGACAGAACCGACCGACACATCCCAGCCGCGTCCCGGGTAGCGGTAGCGCAATCCATTCACCACCGTTACGTCCAAGTAGTCATGCCGTCGTTCCGGAGGAATGACCTCCTCCTGTTCAAGCGTGGTTTGGGGCGAGGATTGGCTGGGCATCCATGTAAAGAGAGCGAAGCAGATCGCGCCGGTTATCAGCACCGCCCCAAGCAAGCCGAGAATACCTCTTTTACTGAAGTGCTTCATGCCATGCTTGTCCTCACGTCCGAATGGTACACAATAATATAGTTATCAGACCGGAGATCCGCACAAAGAACAAGTGAGAATGCGGGGACAGAGATGTTTGGAGAGGGGCTCCAGCTCGATGCCTGTCCTTCTAATCTGTTATTTGAACATGACGATCGTCAGGTTCATATGACAGAATTTTCCCCTGCGTTGGGGTCCCGGCGCCGCTTTCGTACGCTTTGGGGACAGACACTTTGCGCTGTCGTAGCTCCCATTTTCAATGGGAGCAAAGGCACCGATTGGAAATCGGCGCTACGGAAGAACCGGGGACAGACACCGTACTGCAATCCGTCATTTCATTTTTTAGAGAATCCGGGGACAGAGACGTATGGGGAGGGGCTCTACGTCGATGCCTGTCCTTCTAATCTGTCATTTGATCATGACGATCGTCATAATGAATGACAGATCTGCCCTGTGTTGGCGCCCCTTCTACGCTTTAAGGGACAGACACTTTCCACTTCCATATCCGTGTAATCCATGGTTTCTTTCTTTGCTGGCGGCCATGCCGCGCTGTGTGCGCGAATCCAGCCGATATCCGGCTTTTCCAATCATTGGAGAATTAGGCTCTCTATTCTTCCAACGATTGGAAAATGCGCACAAAACTCTTCCAACGATTGGAAAATCAATGCATTATGCCATTTGCGTTTATGCTAAAGTGGTCAAGCCAAAAGCTGTTTAGCAAAATTTTACTAAAACGCTTTACCTTCCTGCCGGGTGAGTGTACGCTTTTGTTTGCTGGTGAGCTAATCTTTGAGGAGAGCGTATTATGATCATGTTTCCTGCGTTTCTGCGTCGTATGTGCTTCGTGGCGCTATGTGTGCTCGTGACTTTGGGAATCCAAGGTGCGGCGGACGCCAATTCGAACGTGCACGTGACGCGTTTCTGGCACAATCATCAACCGATCTATTGGCCGGATTGGGAGGACGGCGCCGGCCCGAATCTGCGTGTCCAATACGCGCATGATTCCATTCAGCGGAAGTCGGGACAGACGTATGGCGGTATCACGTCCTATAGCGGCGGCCATCCGGATAATGACCTCGTGCAAATCTTCAGCCTAGATGATCGTATTGCGGCCTATCAAGGCCGTCCGCGGGACTCCGTCGGCGCCATCGATCAAGCAGGCGGTATGGCGATGAGTTATACCGGATCGCTGATCGACAATATCCGTAATCTGGCGGCCAACGGCGCCTGGTACAGCGGAGATTGGAATTCCGGGAACATCGAGGCTCGCAATTGGACCACGCCTTCCGGCAGTCCGCGCCTCGACCTCGTCGGCTTCTCCTATCATCATTCCCTGACCCCTTTGCTGCCGCGCTCGGTCTTGCGCAAGGAAATCCAACTCTTCAAACAGGCTTGGTGGAAGGCTTGGGGCGGCAATAGTGATCTTAGCGACCACTCCAAGGGGTTTTTCCCGACAGAAATGGCGTTCTCGACACGGATCATCGATGTGTTGGTCGAAGAGGGGTACGAATGGGTCATCGTGGCCAGTCATCATTTGAGCCGAACCAGCCCCTCTTATGATAACTTCGTCAATCCCGAGAATTTCGGGATCGCCTCCAGTCCGCCGAATCGCGCCGATCAGATCGGCCCGGAATTCAACGATGCGAGTCAATGGTGGTATGGCGAGCCGAACCCCGGCATGGGGGCATGGAACGTGTCTCCGTATGCCTATCAATTGCATCGAGTCCGACATATCAATCCGGAAACCGGACAGGAATACAGCATGATTGCGGTTCCGTCGGATGATGTGATGAGCTACGAGTATGGCTATGCCAACGCCGGCATTGGCCACATTCATAACGAGATTTCCCCGCACGCCAATGACCCCAGTCGACCGGTGCTCGTGATGCCCTCCACGGACGGTGACAATGCATGGGGTGGCGGATTCGATTCCTGGATGAACGCGACGCCCCAGCTGTTTGGCGACGCCCAGAATTCGGGTTACCAGATCACGTCCATTCAGGATTTTGTCAATGCGCATGGCGCGAATGCTGAGCTCGCGCACATCGAGGACGGCGCTTGGATCTTCCCGGAAATGTGCTATGGATCGCCCTATTTCTTGAAGTGGATTGAGCCGCCAGTCGGCCAGCCGGGCAGTCCGACGATGTATCCAAACACGCAAGTGGACATTGAGGATGGGTGGGCGCTGAAATTCTACGCGTATGCACCCAAAATGGCGGGCGCGAACTGGGCGGAAACCGCCGAACAGATATTGGTGGACGAAGGCGGCGAGGTCCGACCTTGGGTCATTCAGGATCCGAACGACTGGGACGGGCAGGGATGGGACCCGGCGCCCAACGCGGCGGAGCTGGGCTGGCACATCTATCTGACCGGCCTCGATTCCGGGTTCCAATACTACGGGGGGTTGGGCAACGACGACGAAGTCAAGCCCCCGCTGGCGGCCAAGCGCACGGTTGAGACGCTTGAGGATTATGTCCTGCCGCGCATTGAAGAAGATCGCACACCGCCGACCGTGCTGGTGCCGCAGCGGTTTCCGTATAATCCGGGCGGCTACACGTTCGGCTGGTTCAATCCGACGCCGGAAGACGGTAGCTTCCTCAAGCAAATGCCGTCCGAGTTCTACATTTGGACCTTGGCCTACGATGTTTCCGGCATCGAAAGCGTGGACCTGATGATTCGCCGCTCGAAGACGGGTTATCGGTCACTGGACAATACGGACAACGAAACCTACGCGGGCGGCCCGACCGTGGAAGATTGGGTCCGCATCCCCATGACGAAGCGCGTGCTTCCCAACACGCGCGAGGAACTGAACGCGCGCGCCAACAATACCCAGATCGATTATTGGCCGATGGACCCGGCGTTCTGGTCCGATCCACAGATTGCCGATCAGTATTTTGCGCGCATTGATGACTCCGTTCTGCCGAACTTCCGCGATAATCTCTTTGATTATTACGTGGAAGCCGTGGATAGCCGCGGCAACACCAACCGGACGGACATTCAGCACGTCTATGTGGAAGACGACGGCGAAACCCCGTCCTCCTACGCGACGTTCTCCGCCGATCCCAACGACTGCGATCCGTTGACCGTGACGTATCATGCGGCTAACGGGCCCTTGGAGGACAGCCCCGACGTGACCATGCAGGCCAGTTTTGACGACGGCGATACCTGGACGGCCTACAGCATGCAAAGCGAATCCGCGAATGTCTGGACCTACACCTTCGATCCTTCCGTGCCCGACAAGCCGGAAACCCTGATCGTCTGGTTTGAACATGACGACGTGGTGGACAGCCGCGACGGTCAGAACTGGACCACCAGCATTCGCGATTGCGACGCGCCGATCGGACCGAGCGTGGCGACGTGGGATCCGGAAACGCCCGATGGCTGCGGAACGGAAGTCACGATTCGCTACTATCCAAACGAAGGTATCCTGCAGGGCGCCTCTCAAATTGATATCCACTTGGGTTTCAATGGGTGGACGGGGACCGAAACGTTGCCCATGACCCAGGAAGGAATCTATTGGGAGTACGTGGTGATTGTCCCAGAGGACACCTTTGAGATCAACATGGTCTTTACGGACGGAACCGACTGGGACAACAACAGTGGAAATGATTGGAACATCACGGTGATCAACTGTTCCGACGACGAACCGTTACCGACGGTGTCGACCGTTCCGGAGGAACCGGTCGGCTGCGATCCGGTAACCATCCGGTTCAATCCGTCGGGTCGCTCGATCGCCGACGCCGAGCAGATGTACATCCACATCGGGCGCAACGGATGGAGCGATGTCATTGATCCGGACCCCGCCATGACCTGGGAAGGCAACCACTGGAGTTACACCTATGATCCGGCGCCCGGCACGGAAGTCGTGAACTTCGTATTCAACGATGGCGACGGCGCGTGGGACAACAACAACGGCAACGACTGGCATGTCAACATCGCCGATTGCGATGACGAAGAACCACCGCCCAGCGGTCTGGCCATCACCAACCCGCCGTCGGACATTGTGGTCGGCAACGAGGTGGACGCGTACGACCTGGCCGGTGTCGCCGAAGATATCGAGGGCGATTTGTATTGGACCAACGCATTGACCGGAGCATCCGGGAGCTTCGAGGCGGTAACGCCGTGGACGCTGTCCGCCGTGGCCTTGGCCGTGGGCGAAAACGTCATCACCGTGTCGGGCGAGATTCCGGGCAGCGAGGAAGACGTCGTGGGCGAAGACCGGGCGGATAACTACGATCCGCCTGCGTGGGAGGACGACGCCAATGAAGGAAGCGGTTTCGGGGCTTGGAATATGTGGGATGATGGAGATGATTCCGGTTTCTTTATCGGTTCCAGTACGGCGGACGGGCATGGCGATATCAATTCGGACGGCGTGGCCTTTGGCATGTATGCCAACCTGAATGAGTGGGCAAACGCGCAGCGCGCCATTACGATTTGGGAAGACGGCTACACGTTTTCGATCGATATGGCCGTGAATTGGCGCGACGGCAGTCGGGGGTTGAGCCTGTTCCGTCCCGAAGGGTTTGAATCCGAAGACGAATTTTGGAACATCAATATTGACGACGACGGTTATGGAGATACGGGATTTGATTTCCAGAATGACATGGTGCTGAGCTTCAGTATTACCCAGGACGGAGATGATCTGGATATACTCGTAACCGGGTCAAGTGCGGATGATGACTGGTCGGACACGTGGAGCACCACCGTCGCGGGTGAAGAGCTGGGCGGATTCCGTCTGTACACGGGCGGGCATGATATTGATACGGCAGGCGAGAGAAATCTGTATTTCAACAACCTGTCCATCGTGCAACCGGGCACGGGCGAAGGAGTCTGGACCAGCGCGACGGTAACGATCACGCGCCTGGCGGCGGACGATGACAGCAACCAGGACGGCGTGCCGGATCAATGGTATCTGGACCACGGTTATGATGACCCGACCATTCCGGATCTGGGCGACCAGAAGGGCACCAACAGGCATTCCCTGCGTGATTCCTATCTCCTTGGCCTGAATCCGAACGATGAGGAATCGACCTTCAACATCGATGCGCTCGGTTTCGTGGGCGGCGAGGTGCAAGTGCATTGGGGTGCGGTAGGCGAGCGCTCCTATTGGATCCAGTACGCGGAGAACCTGGACGACGGATTCGAAGATATCGGCGACCTCATCTTCATCAACGGAAACGGCACGAACCGCACGGAGCAGGTGAACACGTTCGACGCTCCGACGAACGGGCTGGGATATTACCGGGTCCGTTTCCTGGTGCCATAGAACGCAAAGGCGTTCCTTGTAGGGGCCGCGCTCTTGTCACGCCGGAGCGCGGCGTAGGCGGATGCGCGGCCCGCATGTGTGGTTTGTGCCCGGCGTCGCATCCGCCTCCGCAAGGCCTTCGGCGTGACAAGAGCGAAGCTCTTACGACAATCTCCGTATGTGCTACCCACGCATAATAGCGAAGATGCACATTATCTTCGCGTCTTTGCGTCCTTTGCGTTGAAAAAAAATCTTCTGCGGACGGCGCCTTGCGCGCATCGCACCGTGTTGACAACGGGCGTGCAATGTTGAAGGGTGGCGCCGCCATGCTAACCGCATTCCAATTGCTGGCAGGTATCGCCCTCTTGTACGCGGGCGCGGAAATGCTCGTGCGCGGCGGCGCGTCACTCGCCTTGCGCGTGGGCATCACGCCGCTTGTGGTCGGATTGACCGTCATTTCCTTCGGTACCAGTTCGCCGGAACTCGTGGTCAGTTTCAAGGCCGCCATGGACCACGACAGCGCCATCGCGCTCGGCAACGTCATCGGTTCCAATATCGCCAATATCGCGCTCGTGCTCGGTCTGGCGGCGCTGATCCGGCCCATTCGCGTGGAGCGGCAGGTGATACGACGCGAAGTCCCCATCATGCTCCTCGCCTCGGTAATCCTGTGCGTCATGTTGTGGAACGGCCGGCTTGGCCGTCTCGAGGGCGGCCTCCTATTCGCGGCGCTGATCGCCTATACGATCTTCAGCATCCGTCTTTCGCGTGCAGAACTGCGATTATCCACGCCAACTGGAGGGACCGCCTCCGTGCGGTCCGGGGACGACACGGAGGTCGTCCCTCCACTTTCGCCGGCACACCTTCATGGAGGGACGGGCTCCGTCCCGTCCGAACTGGGTCATGATCAAGATCGAGACGACACAGCGGTCGTCCCTCCAGTCGGAAATGAGACGCCGCCGAAGACCTACACGACCCCGTGGAGCGCCGCGCTGATAATCCTCGGCTTGGTGTTGCTGCTTCCCGGGGCGCACATCTTCGTCCTGGGCGCGGTAACGGTCGCCGAGTGGCTCGGGGTCAGCGCGTTTGTGATCGGATTGACCGTGGTCGCCATCGGCACGAGTCTGCCGGAAGTCGCGACCTCCATGGTCGCTTCGTTCAAAGGCGAGGGGGATATGGCCGTCGGCAATGCGATCGGCTCCAACATCTTCAACATCTTCTGTATTCTAGGTCTGTCCGCACTCTTTTTCGGGGTGGCGGGTAACGGAGTGGCCTGGATCGATTTGGGTGTGATGCTGGGCGTGGCGTTGATCAGTCTGCCGATCCTGCGCACCGGTTTCGTGATTGATCGCTGGGAAGGAGCCGCGTTACTGGTCGCATACGCCGGATATCTCTTCTACCGGTTTCAGATTTCGGGGATATGAATTGGGTTTGGGAGGAGAACATCGAACGTTGAACGTCGAACATCCAACGTCGAACGTCCAACATCGAAGGGATAGATTTCACCGGGGATTTTTCACGAAACGGGGCGAAGACGCGGTCACATCTTCCCGACAATTTCTTCCAGCACGTCCTCTATGGAAACCAGTCCGATCACGTGTTTGCGTTCATCCTGGACCAATGCCAGCGGCTGGCGCGTGAGCCGCATGCGCGGCAACAATTGGTCGGCGCGCGAATCGGCGGCCACATATTGCGGCGGACGTGCGTACGCCTTGGCGGTGCGTCCTTTGCTTCGGTCGTCGATCAGCACGTCCATGATATGTACGAGCCCGGTGAAGCGCCGCGACGATTCATCGTAAATGGGCAATCGGCTTACCTGCTTGTTGCGCGCCGCTTCCAGGAGTGTTTGCGTCGGCGTGTCCGGGGCGACGGTTACCATCCGCTCGCGCGGTACCATGATGTCGGCGCATGTCTTGTGTGACAGTTCCAACACCCCGTGCATCATGCGCCGTTCTTCGGTGGAAAGTTCGCCGGACTTTTCTCCTTCCCGGGCGAGAAACTGCAGTTCTTCCCGGGTGATAAACGGGTTCTTCTTTTCCTCCTCGCCCGTGCGTCCCGGTATCAGCAGGCGGGCCAGCCGCATGACGCCCATGCTCAGGGGATAGAAAAGGTAGCCCGACCATTGGAGCGCACCGGCGAAAGGGATGACCCGATAGGCGGGATAACCGCGGAACCAGGCCTTGGGCAGATATTCGCCCAAGATCAACAAAACCAGGGTGCTGACCAGGCTCGCCACCCATAAGCCGGACGCGCCGAGCATGTGCACGAACATACTCGCGCTGGTTACCGACACGGCGACATTGCACAAATTCGTTCCGACAAGGGTGGTGCCCAGTAAATGGTCCGGCTGGTCGAGAAAACGCTGAATGGTCTCGGCCCCGCGCCATTTCCGGCGCACGAGATGTTGGAGGCGCAGGCGATTTACCGAGACCACCCCCGTCTCCATGCCCGAATACAGGGCACTGCCGATGATTCCCACGATGAGGATGATGACCTCTAGACTGCTCACGAGTCGTCCCCCTCCGCATGCGCGTCCTCGTCCGTCGAGTCGGGTAGCCGTTCCAAAAGGACCTGCGTCACCCGATGTTTCCGCATCTGCTGCACAGCGGCGCGGCATTGTTGATGCGTGACGACGTCGCCGGGCCGCGGCAATCGTTCCAAATGCGCGGCCAACCAGCCCGCCAGACGTTCGACCCCTTCCGCTTCCAGGTGCAGGTCCAGTTTCTGATTGATTTCTTCGAGACTGATCTGTCCGTCCAGCAGCCAGCGATCGGGTCCGGCGGGGTCAAATAGCAGTTTGTGGTCCGCGTGTTCGTCGTCGATATCGCCCGTGATCTCTTCAAGAATGTCGCCGCGCGTGACGATGCCTGCGGTCCCGCCGTATTCGTCCACAACGATGGCGGCCCGTTGCCGTTCGCGCAGGAAGCGGGTCAGGAGCCGGTCCAGCGGGCACGATTCCGGCACGTAGATGGGGGGCGTCCATGCCGGTTGCGCGCGATGCGCCTTGTCCAACAGGAAGCGACGCACGTCCAGAAACCCTTCCACTTGGTCGATCCGGTCGCGGTACAAGACCAGTTGACGTACCTTCGCGCGTTGCGCAACGCGTTCCAGGTCCGTCTGGTCATCGTTCAGGTCACACCCGATCAGGTCCACCCGGGGCGTCATCACGTCGCGGGCCTCGAGATCTTCAAGGCGCAGGATCGATTTCAACATATCGCGTTCGCCCGCGTGCAGAATGCCTTTTTCGCCGCTCAGATCGACGACCGTTTCGAGTTCGTCATCCGACAGCGTACGACCGCGCGGCTTGAAAACGGGTTCGAAGCGTTCGGTTATCTTTTCCAGGCCGACCCGCAACGGGGCCAATGTGCGCATGGTCAGAAACAACGGGCCGGCATACAGGGCGGACATCCTTTCCGGCCAGTGAAACGCGATACGTTTGGGCACGACTTCGCCGAACAGCAGCAGCAACAGGGTCATGGCAATGATGGCAATCCATTCCCCATGTTCGGGAAAAAGCTGAACGGCCAGCGCAAATCCGACCA
The DNA here is from genome assembly GCA_007136425.1 of Kiritimatiellia bacterium. Classification (GTDB taxonomy): domain Bacteria; phylum Verrucomicrobiota; class Kiritimatiellia; order SLAD01; family SLAD01; genus SKZA01. Next base: position 6,171 of record SLGY01000224.1, on the reverse strand, counting down.
CGGAGATCAGCACGTTGACCAGGGTATTCCCGATCAGAATGGTCGAAAGAAACCGGGTAGGCGGCGTGAGGATCTGATGGATACGCTCCGCCGCCGTTGGATGCGACCGCCTCAAACGCCGGATTTGCAGCGGGTTCAGCGAGAACAGGGCCACTTCCGAGCTGGAAAAGAATGCGGATATGCCCAGCAACAGGAAGAGCGCGACGAGTTGTATCACGATGAACGAGGTCATGCTTGCAAACCGGGACTATGCACAGGTCTTGCTATCAATACCAGTATGAAATAGTATGCGAGCATGATGCACAGGTTCCAGCTTAACACAAAGAGCCGAACGGACTTCCGGGAAATCACCGGCGAGGTGCAGGACGCCGTCACGCGCGCGGGCCTTCAGGACGGTCTGGTTACGGTTTTTGTCCCGCATACCACGGCGGGTATAACAATCAACGAACACGCGGATCCGGACGTGGTCCGCGACATGAAACAGGTCCTGGACGCCGTCGTGCCGTGGGACGGTGATTACCGCCATGCAGAAGGCAATACCGCCGCTCACGTCAAGGCGTCCATGATGGGGTCATCCGCGCAAATCATTGTGGAAAGCGGACGTTTACAACTCGGCACCTGGCAGGGAATCTTCTTCTGCGAGTTCGACGGACCTCGTTCCCGTAACGTCTGTCTCCACTGCACATCAACCATCAACCATTAACCATTCTTCCCATGTGGCGCACCTTACAACGGATATTCGTGATAACGGTCCTGGCGGGCGGGCTGGTAACCGGTTGCGGCGAACGTCCGGCCGCCCGCGATTTTCAACAAGCCGTGCGACAGTTCGAGCGGGGTGAGCTGGTACGCGCAAAGAGCCTGTTCGAAAAGTCCATCGACCGCAGGCCCGGCCACGAGATCAACGCGTATGCCCATCATTATATCGGTTATATTGTGTGGCAACTGGACGATCCCACCTTGGCGGTGGTCCATTTTGAAAACAGTCGCCGTCTGAAACCGACGTTATTCGAGCCGGTATACAGTCTGGCTGTAATTGCTTTCGAGGAAGACGATATCGCGCGCGCGCGCGAACTGTTCAGGGATGCGGCTCAACTGAAGCCGAGCGATCCACGCCCGTTCGAGTATCTGGCCCGAACCCATCCGGGCGAGGCGGGTCGGCGCGAAGCCAGAAGCGCGTTATACGAGGCCCTGGAACGCGCGCCGCAATCGCCCCGAATCCTGACGGCCTTGGCGCAAGTCGAGTGGGTGATCGACGATGCGCCGTCCGCCGTGTCCTATCTGATGCAGGCGTTGGAGCACGACCCGGATTACCCGCCCGCGCTGTATAATCTCGGCCACATTTACGCGCATTGGCCGGATCAGGAAGAGGACGCCATCGAGTACTTCAATCAGTATCTCGCCGTGGCCCCCGAAACGGAGCGCAGCGAAAGCGCGCGCCGAGCGCTGGCCCGGTTGAAGGGTGAAGAACCCGAGCCCGACGAAATCGAGACAGCCGAAGTGGAAGCGCCTTCGCCGCGCGTCCGTTCGTTGGACGACATCCTTGCCGATGCGGAAGCGCTGGCCGACGCCGGCGATGTCGAACGGGCGGTCTCCCTGAGCCTGCGCGCGGCGATTCAGGCGCGACAATTCCGGTTGGCGGGGCAGGAGGAACGCGCCTTGCTGAAGGCCGTAGAACTCGGCCCGGAAGACGCCCGCAGCCATATCGCGCTCGGCCGCCATCTTGCGGCCCGGGACCGGCACGAGGACGCCGTGACCGCATACCAGCGCGCGACGGAACTCGAGTCCGACTGGGCCCATGCATGGACCGGCCTTGCCGACGCCGCCGAGGCGTTGGGCGACTACGATGTGGCGCTCGACGCCCTGAACAAGGCGGTTGCGCTGGAACCGGACAATCCCGGCCCGTTATGGTCGCTAGCCCGGCTCTACGACGAAGCCGGTGTGCGCCGTCGCGCGCAGGAAGCCTACGAACGTTTTCGCGAACGGTTCGGCGACGATCCTCGCGCGGTACGCGCCGAAGAACGCATGGAAGCGTTGCAACCGGACGCTCCGACGCAACCGCGCCCGGAAACCGCGCCGGCGCCGCGCCCCGCCGCGCGCGATGCGCAGGCCGCCCGGGACGCGTATCGGCGCGGCGCCAGTTATCAGCAGCGCCAGGAATGGGATAATGCGCTGTTCTTTTATCGGCGCGCCGCGCAACTCGATCCGGCGCTGGAACGGGCGCATTACAACATGGGCCTCATTCATTTGGAGCGCCGGAATTTTCGTGAGGCGCGCGATGCCTTTGCCCGATCGGTGGAACTGGAACCGGAAAAGGTCAGCTCGCTCTATAACCTTGCCTTGGCCTATCACGAGATGCGCGAATCGCAATCCGCGCTATCGCATCTTGACGCCGCGCTGCGCATCAACGCGGATTACGCGCCGGCCCATCTTCTGCTCGGCGTCATTTACGCCGCCGACCCCGATACACTGAACCGTGCCCGTCGCCATTACGAACGTTTCCTGGCCCTGCGGCCCGACGATCCCGCCGCCCCCGCCGTGCGCGACTGGCTCGCTCGGAATTGATGCGCCCCTGTAGCGTAAGATTGCCTTTGATTTGCAGGGGGCGGATCGGTATGATGCGCGGAAATATCAGATCACCGATACGAAGGACGGCAATTTATGAAACGGTATATGTTCAGTTACGCACTGGCCCTTGGCATCGCCGCGCTTTTTATGGCGACGCCGGCATCCGCACAGGCGCCCCTGTGGCTGGGGGATTGGTATCCTGCCTTCGAACTTCAGTTTACCGCGGATGATAATGTCAACCGCAGCTTTGACGGCGACGGGGAAAAGAACGATGTGATCTTTGAACCCGCGCTGCGCGTGGAACGACAATTCCTGTTGGCGGATCAAACATTCTCGTATGTGGCCGGCGAACTGGCCGGCGCGATTCACGGGAGATTTCACAGGCTCAACCATGTCGCGCCCGGCGTCGATGTTGGTATTCGACAACAGCTTGGCGACCAACCGGACGCGCCCGCTTTACAGGCGGGGGTCCGACTCAAATACGAGTTCCACGAACAAGACCCCCGGTTCGGCGCTGAAATCAATCCGCGTCTGGCCGCGCTGGTGAACGCGGGCGATGTTGCCCGGGGCGAGCTGTATTACGAATACGACAACCGCTTTGCCAGCGAGAACTCCGTGTATGACCGGGACGGACACACCATCGGCCTGGAAGGCGAGCTGGCCGTGAACGAACAGTTGAGCCTCACTCTGGAATACAGCTATCGCCGGGGCGATGTCCTGGTCCACCAGCCGCGCGACGATCTGGGTGTGCAAATCAAAGGACGACGGTTTCCCGTGAATACCTTCAGCGATCGCTACGACGCGGTGAAGATCCGGGACGGCGATACCCATACGCTGGGCATCGGCGTGCGCTACGCGGTAACACTCTATACCTCCCTCACCGCCGGCCTTGCCTACGAAGAAATCCGGGCGGACGGCGACAAGTATCCGAGTAACCAGTTGCTGCTGGGCGTTCAACATCTCCTGTGACGCGCCTGGGCGGAATAGATGTTGCCAGTCGGTGGGCCGGGCGCTATGCTGTGCCGCTTTCAATGGGCAAATAATCTCGAGGTGTAATCATGGCTAGAACGAAACTGACCAAGAACAAGAATCTGTTGCGACCGAAGAAGACCGGCGCGGCGAAACGCCGGCGCCTGTTGGAACAGCGCAAACGACTACTCGCCGCCGACATGCCGGAAGAGCAGATTCGTCGTTACAACGAAAAACAAATTCGCGCCAAGCTCAAAGAGCTCAAGGTCTAGTCGCCGCACATGCGATGACATTTTGAAGACCCCGTCCTGCAGGGCGGGGTTTTTTCCTGCGTGTGTTCCGCTTGTAACCAGGCGCAATTAATGGTATTGGAAACCATTGCACGATGCGTTATGTTTTCCGCACACTCGATTGACGGGTTTGGTATATCGTATGAATGATACTGCGCAACACGCGGGCCGGCCGGCCCAATGGATCGGCCCGATTCTTTTTGTCCTCGCACTGGCTGTCTATGCCGTCACGCTCACGCCCGGTCCGCATCCCGGCGAATCCGCGCGGCTCGGGGCGCAGGTCTTGGGGCTGGACCCCTTCATTTCCGCGCTGTACCCGTTGTGGTATTTGTTGGCCGGACTGATCGCCTGGCTGAACCCGCTGGGTTCGGTGACGCTTTCCATGAACTTTCTGAGCGCCTTGTTGTCCGCTCTTTCGGTCTGGCTGATCTATTCGGTGGTATCGCGCCTGCCGCAACTCAAGGTGGAGCTGGTCAAGGACGAACCGCCTTCCAAACAGCCGGGCCGGGTGGCCGGGGTCGCCGCGGCCTTGCTGTTCGCCTTCTGCGTACCCTTCTGGATGACCGCTACGCAGACCCATCATCTGCCTCTTGAAATCGCGCTGTTGCTGGGGGCGGGCCTGTTGTTCCTGCAGTACGTGCATAAGGAGGACATGCGCTGGCTGTACGCCTTCGTCGTGTATTACGGCGTGGGCGCGGTGGAATCCGTACTGTTCATCGTTTCCGCCCCCTTGTTTGCCGCCTATCTGGTCGTGTTGCTGGCCTTGCGCGAACAACTGCGCGTGAAGGTCGTCGGGAAACTGGTCCTCCTGTTTCTGGTCGGATTGACGTTCTACTTCTACGCCGCATGGCGTTTCTATAGCGCGCCGGTGTATGAGTGGCACGATTACACGCATTTTCTCCAGATCATCTGGTTCATGTGGGTGGAGCAATATGCGATCATGCGGCACGGCCTCGGGCAGGTGGGCTGGTTGATCGTCTTCATGACGGCGATCCTGCCATTCCTGATCGTGCTCGCAACGCCCCGCCTGCTTTCCTCGCGGCAAGCCGTCAAGATCGGTCCGTTGCTGTTGCATGTGACGTTGACCGTGTTGGCGGTCCTGTTGCTTTTCAACGCGCGCGTCGCGCCGTGGGTCGCCACCGGACGCACGAACCTGATGGTCTTCCCGTACCTCTTGTGGGCGATATATGGCGGCTACCTGGTGGGGTATTGGTATGTCATCCTGTGCGGCCGCTATGCATCGCGATCGAGCCGCCCGATGCTGCGCAGGCTTCGTCCGGTATGGATCGGAGCGGTGATCGCGGCCATTGGCGTGGCGGCGTTTCTCAACTGGCAACAGGTGTCGCACAAGGGGATTCGCAACGTGCACGTGTTCCTCGATGAGGTGCTCGAATCCCTCGACGGCCGCGACTGGTTTCTCTCCAACGGCGTACTGGACCATTCGCTGATGCTCATGGCGCATGAGCGCGATCAGTCCGTTGAGGTCATGAATCCGCGGCTGGCGCGAAACCCGCTGTACCTGCGCTATCTGAGCTCGTTGTTCGACGATCCGCATTTGCAAAGCCTCGCCTCCGTGGGGTTGATCCCGTTACTGACCGAATGGGTGGAGATCGATGAGGATATCCACGAGCGGTTGGCGATCCTGCACTGGGACGAGTTCTGGGCCTCGCACGGTTTCTATCCGGTGCCCGACGGCGTTCTCTTCGTCGGTGCGCGGGTTGCGGCCGAGATTGATACGGACGATTTATATGATCGCAACATGGTGTTCTGGGAGCGTTGGCTGGAGCGCACGGAAGACGCCCCGGAAGGAACGGGCCTGTTCGCGGAGTTCATGAGATGGCAGCGCGGGCACGTCAGTCGGGTCGCGAATAATTTCGGGGTGATGCTGGAGGAATTGGACGAGCCGGAAAAGGCGTACGAATCCTATCGCAAGGCGCGCGCGATTAATCCGGACAACGTCAGCGCGCTGTTGAACATGGCCTCGCTGGCATATCGCCACGACTATCCGGAAGCCGATGAACTGAACCAGACGGTGGATGAGCTGGCCGCCTTACCGGACCATGAACTACGGCATTGGTCGCTCGTGGCGCGGTACGGCACGGTCCGGCACCCGGAAGCCTATGCGCGGCGCGGCATGGCCTGGGCGATGTCCGGAAAGGCCGACGTGGCCATTGCCGATATCCAACGCGCGATCGAGGCCGGCGCCGAAGGCGAACAACTCAGCTTTGTTCTCGCCTCCCTCTATTTCGAGGACGAACAGTTCGATGAAAGCGAGCGCATGTACAGCGACATGTTGCGGGAAGACCCGGACAATCCCGGGGCGTTGATGGGGCTGTCGCGAGTCGCT
>SLGY01000062.1 GCA_007136425.1 Kiritimatiellia bacterium | reverse complement strand
TCAGCTTCCCGATCAACTCCCGCTTCTTCGCCACCAGCCTGTCAATCTTCCCCGTCTCTTGGTCGAGAAAGTCGGCAATGGCGTGCTGTTCGGCATGGGGAGGCACGGGTAACTTTAGTGAGGATATCGTGTCCACTGATAGGCCGGGCTGAGCGGCGGACACGGAGTACTGGTTCAAGTTCATGCTCCGCAAGAGCTCGCCGATCCAAATGGACTCAAACCGGACGAGAGGTCTGACAACAACAGCGTGTTCAGAAGCCCAGAACCTCCCTTGAGCGTAGTTGATGTTCCCGCACAGTGCTCCCTGCCGACCAATAAGGACGTAATGACCATCATGCGTATATCGATCAGTGTACCCTCGCAACCCGTTGCCCCCATAGACAGAGTAATCGCCTTCAGCGTTGATCTCGCTGGCTGTGATCGACTCTCCACTTTCCAGCAGCGCCAGATGGCGAACCCGCTTCACCTCCCACCCCTCCGGCACATCCCCCAGCCATTCGACGCCGGACGGTTTGTAGGCGGGATAGGGTTTCCAACGATTGGAAACCGCATCGCTATTCACTTCCAAGGATTGGACGGTTGTCATGGTTTGCCGCCCTTCTTCCGTCTCGGGGCGGGTGTCTTTGCCTCCTCGATCTGCTTCCCGGCCCGTTCCAGCTCGGCCAGGTCCTCGGCATCGGCCTGTTTGGCTTCGGCGAGGCGGCGGTGTTCGTCGAAGGTCTCGAAGCGTTGCTGGGCAACCCGCTCCATTTCCTCGCGCGAGACAGTTCCGGCATGGTCCAGAATGGCCTTTTCGCTGTATTCGAGGAGGCGGTCGACGTTGGTCCGCCAGTAGTCGAGCGTGAGCTGTTGGCGTTCCTTCACACGGAGTTCGGCCTGCTCCAGGAATACCACCACCAACCGGTTGAGCGTGTCCACTTCGTCGGCGCTCAGATAATTCTTGGCCACCACGACATCATGCTTGCGCACGCGCGATCCGCTCCAACTGGTGAGCGCCATGTTGGACGCATCCGGATCGGCCCGCGAAACGACGATCTCGGCGGCGGTCTTGCCGGTGACGGCAAAGAGCAGCTTGTTTTGCGTTTCGGCAAAGAAAAGCTGGGCGTCGCGGTCATCCGGGCGGTAGTCGGAACTGAGGGCGAACAGGTCGCGGACTTTCTGGTAGAACCGCTTCTCGGATGCGCGGATTTCGCGAATACGGGCCAGCAGCTCGTCGAAGTAGTCCCAGCCACCGGGATTCTTGAGGCGTTCGTCGTCCATGACGAAGCCCTTCACCAGATATTCCTGCAAGCGGGCCGTGGCCCATTGCCGAAACAGAACGCCACGTTCCGATCGCACCCGGTAGCCAACCGCCAGGATCATATCGAGGCTGTAGTGGTCCACCTGTCGCTCCACCTGCCTGACGCCCTCGGTTTGAACTATTCGGTATTTCCGAATAGTTGCCTCCGGAGAAAGCTCTTGGTCGGCGTAAATCCCTTTGATATGCTCGTTTACGGTCGATATGGACACCTGATAGAGCTCGGCTATCAGGCGCTGTGTCAGCCAGATCGTCCTTTCGTCGAAGCGGCACTCCACCCGCGTTTGCCCATCAGGTGTCTGATAGAGCACGATTTCGCCGGTCGGGACGGCGGGTAGCTTCGGTTTTTTGCTCATTGCGCCACCTCCGCGAGCATCTCTATGATCTCGCCCTCCAGTTTCCGGATGTCGGCCTGGATATCCTCCAGCGGGCGCGGCGGTTCGTAGCGATAGAAATGGCGGTTGAGCGGGATCTCGTAGCCGATCTTGGTCTTGCCCTCGTCAATCCAGGCATCGGGTACATGCGGCAAAACCTCGCGCTTGAAGTAGACCTCGATGCTTTCCTTGAGCGGCACGTTCTCTGTGTCGCGCAGGTCGGTATCCGGCTCCGGGTCGCCGTTCCGGTCCCGGCAGATTTCCGCTGTCTCGTCCCGTTCACCCAGCGCGTTGAGCACGGCTTTGATCTCCGAAACGCTCAGTCGAACGCCGAGATCACGGTCAACGGCTTTCAAGTCGGTCAGAAAAGCCTTCCGGTCCTTGTACAGCTTGTCCCCCGCTTTTCCGGCAAAGGCGGTGATTAATTCGCGAATCGACGCCTGCCGGGCTTGCCCAGCCTCGATTTCCTTCTGGCGGACGGTTTCGTTTTTCTTGTTGCTGGTGGCGATGTTGCGGAAGCCCGCTTGATCGTCCAACCGGGCGATGCGCTCCTCGGTGGCTTGAAAGGTCAACCGCAAGGGCCGTTCGACGGTGATCTTGTGGAAGCCGAAGTCCTCGTTTTCGAACACCTTGCTAACCACAAGGTCCTTTTCCTGACCATCGATCTTAAATGTGCGGGTCTCGCCGTCGGCGAACGCGCCGTGAATACGGGTGATCTCTGCGATGTGGTCCGCGTCGCCTTCATCGGGATCGCCGATCCGGTGGCGTTTGTTGCCGAGACTCTTTTTCATCTGCACCCAGAAGTTGCGGGCATCAATGAGTTGTATCTTGCCCTTCCGGTCGCGTTCCTTGCGGTTGGTGAGAACCCAGATGTAGGTCGAGATGCCGGTGTTGTAGAAAAGCTGGTCCGGCAACGCGACGATGGACTCCAGCCAGTCGTTCTCGATGATCCACCGCCGGATTTCGGACTCGCCGCTGCCGGCGTCGCCGGTGAACAAGGGGGACCCGTTAAATACAATAGCGAGCCGGGAACCGTCTTTGTCCGCAGGCCGCATTTTCGACAACATGTGCTGGAGAAACAGCAACGCGCCGTCATTTACACGCGGTAGCCCAGCCCCGAAACGGCCTTCGTAACCCAGCGTGTCGCGTTCCTGCTCGATGTACTTCTTCTGTTGCTTCCATTCGACGCCGAAGGGGGGATTCGCGAGCATGTAGTCGAACGTCCACTTGCGCCCGTCACGATCCCTCGCAAAAGCGTCCTTGGTGAATGTATCGCCCTGGGCGATGTTGTCTGCATCGTTGCCCTTGATCAACATGTCGGACTTGCATACCGCCCACGCCTCATCGTTCCAGTCCTGTCCATAAACCATCGGATTCGCGTCGACGTTGAGTTCCCGGATATATTGCTCCGCCACGGAGAGCATGCCACCGGTCCCACAGGCGGGGTCATAGATCATCTTTACCACATCGCTCCGGGCAAGCTCCTGCTCCGGCGATAAAAGAAGGTTCACCATCAGCTTGATGACCTCGCGTGGCGTGAAATGCTCCCCGGCCTCCTCGTTCGCTTGCTCAGCGCCGATCCTGATAAGTTCCTCAAACACGTAGCCCATCTGCAGATTGTCTACTTTTTCCTCACCAAGGTCGATGCGCGCGAAGGCCTTGACGACCTCGTAGAGCAGGTTTTTCTCGGCCATCTTGGTGATTTGCTGGTCGAACGCGAAGCGTTCCATAATCTCGCGCACGTTCTTCGAGAACCCATTGATATAGCTGTTCAGGTTCGGCGCAAGCTGGTTCGGGTCGTCGAGAAGCCTCTGCATGTCCAGCTTGGACAGGTTGTAGAACGGTCGTCCGGTGATTTTCTGGAGCAATGGACGGGCTACCGTCTCCGGCTTCGTCTTCAGGGTCTTGAACTCCTCCAGGACTTTCACCTTGGAGGGGGCAAGCAGGCAATCGAACCGACGCAGAACGGTGAGAGGGAGGATGACCTTGCGGTACTCGTTCCGCTTGTATGGTCCCCGGAGCAGGTTGCAGATGCTCCATATGAAATTCGCCAGTTGCGAATGCGTTTCAGCCATCATTACAATTCTCCTGTCCGCGCTGCTTTGCCTGACTCCACCCACGCATCGACGAAGCTAACCTTGAACTTCCAAAGGCGGCCCACCTTGTGGGAGGGCATCTTCTTGCCCGAAACGCATGTGTAAGCGGTATCCGTTTGCCTGCTCATCATGCACGGAATTGAGCCGAAGTTAGCAAAACAGGCTCAAAGAGAAAAGAAATGGTTGGCATGAAATCAGCGACCTGTGGAGCCCCTGTTCTTTAGGGTGGTGGGTGGATCGAGGTTGAAGAGCGGCGCACCACCAACCACGGCGGATTGCAGGCAGATTGGCGAGCCGCGTATGCGGGCACGCCCTAGTCCGATAAAAGTTGGTCAAGACATAGGCATAAGCCTGTCCGGCATAATATTGGGATTCCAGAATTCAAGATTATGGGTTTACAGGCAGGATGTGCCCATTAATAGCTGCCATTATGACTGCTACTATATAGACACAATGCCGCGCCTATCAGCCCTTGTGTTTCAAACCAGGTTCGGATATCTGTAAGGAGGCTCGACCATTTTATTGCACTACGTATACAGGTGGTTGTGAGTTCCCCGCCGAAGGCGGGTCCGCCTCTCTCTGGCGGAAAATCTCACCGCCCCGACCAGCCTTCGCTCGTTCCGGGCTTCTTGATTACTCGCGCTGAGAATTGGATGCCGGTCCTCACCCCGGTGGACAACGTCGCCGCCAGCGAGCGCATCCCGGGATTGCGCATGGTGGCGTATTCGGGCTATGGTGCGACGCGGAAAGAGGTGACAGATGGTGAACGAGGAAGTTGTTGAGCTGGCCCAAAAACTGGTGGCGCTGCCAAGCGTGAACCCGGAACATACGGACCAACCGGATATCGCCGACGAATATCGGGTGGCGAATTTTCTCGCAGAATATCTGGAAACGCGCGGATTCGATATTTCCTGGGATCGAATGACGCCGGAACGCGGTAGCGTGATTGCCTCCCATGGTCCCGCACAACCGGCGCATACCCTGTTGTTGGAGGCGCACCTGGATACGGTCGGCGTCGCGGATATGATCATTCCCCCATTTGACCCCACCATCAAGGACGGTCGCCTTTACGGGCGCGGCGCGTGCGATACGAAAGGCCCGATGGCGGCGGCCTTGACCGCGTTGACCCCACAGGTGCTGAATGCATTGGCCGAGGCCGGGGTGCGCGTTCTGTTCATCGGCGCGCTTGGCGAGGAAAAAGGCAATCTCGGCGCCGAACGGCTGGTGGAGAAGGGGGTCGGGGCGGATACGGCTATTATTCTGGAGCCGACGGATCTGTCCGTCGTGTACGCGCATAAGGGTGCGCTCTGGTATGAACTTGTCGTCACCGGCGAAGCGGCGCACGGCTCGGATCCGGACCGAGGCACAAATGCCATTTTCGCCATGGCGCGGGTGCTTCATTGGTTGGAAACGCGTATCCGGGAAGAACAGGCGCGCGCCGAAACAGCGGATTTGAGCGGGCCGACCTTGAACGTAGGCCGGATCGACGGGGGCGTGGCCATGAATATCGTTGCGCACCGTTGCCGTATTGAAGTGGATCGTCGTATGGTACCGGGCGAAGACGCGGAGGCGATCTTGAGCGAAGTGCGCACGATGTTGTCTGAAATGCAGGAACGCGGAGAGATCCGATCTTTTGAAATGAATGTGTTGAAGGTCGGCGCGCCGTTTCAGACGGCGAAAGATTCGAAATTGGTCCGGGGCTTCCGGCAGGTTTTGAGTGAAGCCGATTGCGAGCCGCGCTTGGCGACGGCGGCTTGGTACAGCGATGCGGGCGCATTTGCTCGGACGTGCAAGGAGCTTATTGTCTTCGGACCGGGCAGCATTCATCAGGCGCATACGGTGGATGAATATATCGAGTTGAACCAATTGGTGAAGGGCCGAAACGTACTGGAACGTTATTTCGATTGGTTCGCGCGGAATTGGCGAAGCGGATGAGGGAGAGCGGGTATGACAAAGTGAGCATCTTTGGTAGGTCGGCCACGCCGTTACCGGCGCGGCTACAAGGCGTTCGGAGGGCGAATTCCACGCCGTTACCGGCGCGGCTACAAGGCGTTCGGAGGGCAAATTCCACGCCGTTACCGGCGCGGCTACAAGACGTTTGGAGGGCGAATTCCACGCCGTTACCGGCGCGGCTACAGGACGTTCGGGGGGCAAGTTCCACGCCGTGGGAATGTAGCCGCCGCGGTAACGCGGTGGCCGTTCGGGAGCAGCCACGTCCGGATGGCTACGGGAAACGTCAGCGAAGGCGGTGCAAGTGCTGAATAAGTCATGGTTTGCCGGATTACTGGTTGTGGCGCTGGGCGTCTGGTTCGCGCTCGGCGCGGCTAATTTGTATTACGGCGAACTGAATCAGGACGAGGGCTGGTATCTTTACACGGCGCGTCTGGCCGCCGAAGGCCAGCAGCCGTATCGCGATTTTGCTTTTACGCAGGGCCCCGTATTTTTGA
>SLGY01000149.1 GCA_007136425.1 Kiritimatiellia bacterium | reverse complement strand
CCCTACCTGTATGAGCTTGATACGGTCGCCTATTTCGCCTTGGAACGCGAGCATCACGCCGATCACGCCGTGGCGCGTATCCGGGACACGACGCAAGTGTTGCTGGACATGTTTCACATGAACCGTGGATTGCATGTCCGGCCGTTGAAGGTCTGGCAGCGGCACGCCCCGCACATGTTTCTTCCGCATCGTGTGGAAGAAAAAGCGTGGATCCCAATTCCGCTTGCGGACGTGCCCTATACGACGCTGGCCCATGAAACCACCGCGCCATGGGACGCCGTTTATGCGGAACTGCAGAAGCTGGCCGCATTGGAGCCGGAGGAACGCGATTACGAGCGTATGGACCACCTGTGTCTTGATCTAGCGCGGATGCTGTTCGGGAATGACGACCAAATCCTGCGCTTGGCAAAGCGTCATCTTTCTCTGGAACAGCTCATGCGCATTCGGGGCCGCGTGGTGGGGTCGGGCCGTATCGGGGGAAAAGCGGCCGGCATGTTGTTGGCGCGGGCCATCGTGCGCACGACCTGCGAAGAGGTAGCGCCGACCATTCCGACACTGGACCAGGACTCCTTTTACATCGGATCGGACGCCTTCTATACGTTCCTTGTGCACAACGATCTCTTCAGGGCTCGCTTGAGCGCCACGCACCACGCCGATATGTCCAGGGAAGAATTTGCCGTGCTGGAGCGGCGATTCCTGGAGGGAGAGTTCGACGAAGCGCGTGTACTTGAGTTCCGAAGGCTTCTGGAAGAGATCGGTGAATACCCAATCATCGTGCGTTCCAGCAGCCTTTTGGAGGACGGTTTTGGCAATGCCTTTGCCGGAAAATACTTGAGCGAGTTCTGTGTGAACCACGGCGGCATGGAAGACCGGCTTGTCGCGTTTATGCGCGCCGTGAAACGGGTCTATGCCAGTACGCTTAACCCCGATGCGCTCCGTTATCGCCGAAATCGCGACATGCTGGAGAACGACGAACAAATGGCCATCCTGGTCCAACGGGTGGCGGGCGAGTCGCTGGGGCGCTATTTTTTGCCGACACTGGCCGGCGTGGCATTTTCTCGTAACCTTTACGCATGGACGGATCGCATTGATCCGCGGGCGGGCGTGATCCGGCTCGTTTTCGGGCTCGGCACCCGGGCGGTGAACCGGGTTAGCCGGGATTATCCGCGGATGATAGCCGTATCGCACCCGGAACTGCGCCCGGAAATCGGTGAGGAGGTGGCTACATATTCTCAGCGGCACGTGGATGTGTTGGATATGGAGCAAGGTCGTTTTCGTACCATTCGCTTGTCCAACGTCCTGAAAGAGGGGCGCCATCCCGTGTTGCACCTGTTGGTATCGACCCAGAAAGAGGGCTATCTGGCTGATCCGATCGGGCGTCGCGTGGAACCCTCCGCCGGAGTGGTGTTGACGTTTAACCGTTTGTTGAAAGAAAGCCCGCTGGTTCGTTTCATGGGCGTCATGCTCAAGGCGTTGGAAGCCGAGTATGCGCAACCGGTGGACACGGAATTTGCCGCTCATCTGGGGGGCAACGGCCGCCTGGAACTCACGCTGCTCCAATGCCGGCCCATGTGGTTGCCGGGTACCGCCGAGCACGTGGACTTTCCTGAAGATATCAGTCCGGAACGTGTGCTGTTCCGGTCCGATCGATTTATCAACGGGGGCGCGCTCGATCCGATCCGGTACATTCTGCATATCGATCCGCGCGACTATGCGCAACTGGAGGACTTGGATTTGCGGAACACCCTGCCGCGCATTGTGGGCCAGATCAATCGGGACCAGCGCATACAGAAGGGACGGATCATGATGATGGGGCCCGGGCGCTGGGGCAGCGGCAATCCGGAGCTGGGCGTGGGAGTCGGCTATTCCGATATTGATCGGGTGTCGGTATTGGTGGAGGTGGCGCACGAAGAGGACGGGCACGTGCCGGAGGTCTCGTACGGCACGCATTTTTTCCAGGACCTGGTGGAGGCGGAAATTATCTATATGCCCCTCTATCCCGCCCGTGCGGGGACGGATTTCAATGAAGCCTTTTTCGGAGGTAAACCCAATGCCCTGACATCCTTCTTCCCCGAGCTGGGGCCGTACAGTGATATCATCAAGCTCATTGATGTGCCCACTTGCTCCGACGGGATGCAGGTGCGCTTGGTGGCCGATCCGGAATCCCGACGTGCGGTCTGTTATCTGTCAGAACATTGAATCCCAAGACTGCTAGGTCTTGCATTTCGCGGTCATTCCCGTTACACCGTGACGCACACCATTTCACTCGAACCTGTTATCAAAGAAAGGACCCCCTGATGAGTGAAGCTCTAAACCCGTTCAAGGTGGCACAGGCGCAATTCGACGAAGCCGCCGAAATGCTCGGCCTGGAACCCGCCATGCGCGAATTTCTGCGCTGGCCGCGCCGCGAATACAAGTTCACGATCCCGGTGCGTATGGACGATGGTTCCACGCAGGTGTTTCATGGCTATCGCGTTCAATACAACGACGCCCGCGGACCGACGAAAGGCGGTCTGCGCTGGCATCCGGAAGAGACCTTCGATACCGTGCGCGCATTGGCCGCGTGGATGACGTGGAAGACGGCCGTCGTGGATATCCCGTTGGGCGGCGGCAAGGGCGGCGTGACGTGCGATCCCAAAAAGCTGTCCGACAGTGAGAAAGAGCGCTTGGCGCGCGGCTGGATGCGCGTGGCGGCCCGCGAATTGGGCGAACATCGCGACGTGCCCGCGCCGGACGTCTATACCACGCCGCAGATCATGGCATGGATGATGGACGAGTACGAAACGATCGTGGGACGTTCCCACCCCGCCGTGATCACGGGTAAACCCCTGCCGCTCGGCGGGTCCGAAGGCCGTAACGACGCGACGGCGCGCGGGGGAGTATACACCGTGCGGGAAGCGTGCAAGGCGCTTGATATTGATCCGAACGGCGCCTACGCCATTCAAGGCTTCGGAAATGCGGGGCAGTATGCCGCTCTGTTACACGAAGAAGTGCTTGGAGGCGGAAAGCTGGTAGCCGTCTCGGATACGAGCGGCGGCATTTACAATCCGGACGGGATGAGCCCGAAAGAGGTGGTCGATTACAAGCTGAACAATGGCAAGGTGTCCGGATTTCCGGGTACGAAGTCCATCAGTAACGAGGAATTGCTTGAGCTGGATGTTGCTGTGCTTTATCCGTCCGCGCTGGAGAACGTCATAACGGGCGACAACGCCGAGCGTATCCAGGCAAAGATCAGTTGTGAATTGGCCAACGGTCCCACGACGCCGGAAGCCGACGAGATCCTTTTCAAGAACGGCGTGCATGTTATCCCGGATTTCCTGGCCAATGCCGGCGGGGTGACGGTCAGTTACTTTGAGCAGGTTCAGGGCACGTACAATTACTATTGGTCGCTCGACGAAATCCACGGCAAACTCGACGAACACATGACCCGCGCTTACCGCGAAGTGCGCGCGATGCAGAAAGAGATGAATGTGCATCCGCGTTTGGCCGCTTATCTGGTTTCCGTCGCGCGCGTGGCGGAATCGGTCAAGCTGCGCGGATGGGTGTGAGGAAGAATGGTTAATGGTTGATGGTTGATGGGCAGAAAGGGGCGGAATATCGAAAGGCACTACAGAATGGTATAACGGCCGCAACGGGAATAGTGAGTCTCATTGTTGTATTGTGATGTTATGAAAACGATATCTGTTCGCGAAATGAAAGCTCGTTGGGCGGAGGTTGAGCGACAGGTTCGGCGCGGAGAAACCTTTGAGGTGCTGAATCGAGGAAAACCAGCCGCCCGGATCGTTCCAGCGGGTCCGCGCCGGGTGGTTGCCTGGGATGATCATTCGTCCACGGCGGCTGTTACACACGGACGGTCGGGAGCGGCTGCGGTACAGGCCGATCGGGAAGGGCGCTGGTGATCTATCTCGACACCAGCGCATTCATCAAGCTGTATATTCTCGAACCCGCATCCGAGTCGTTTGGCATTTGCGCTCCAAATCGTGCCGCAAACCTTTGTCACCTATGATAATCGCCAGCGCGCCTTGGCTGAACACGCGGGACTGCGCGTATGGCCCTTGGAAACGACATGACCGTCATTCAAGGTTGGCGCAACGCGTCGTACGCCAGCGCCAGTAACGCAATGCAGGCCGTGTCGGTGCGCAGTATGCGGGGGCCGATTCCGACGGGGGTAAAGCCGTGATCGGTTAACAGTTCGCGCTCGTATTCCGACCAGCCGCCTTCGGGCCCGACGGCAAGCAGGACGCGCGGCCGGTCTCTGGCTTCGAGCGCCTCGGCGATCCTTACTGTTCCGGCAGGATCCGCCACGATCCGATACGTGTCCGGGGCCAGCGTCTCGAGTTCGTCCTCAATGAGGACCTTGAGTTGACGATGTATGGAAACCTCCGGCAACCGGGTATCCATCGCCTGCTCCAATCCTTCCTTGAGTTGCTCGGTATAAGAGGCGGGATTCAGGGTATGCGAATCGAAGTAGCAGCGCTCGACTTTCTGCGCGTTGGTGAGCATGATCCGGCCGACGCCGAGCGAAGCCAGCGGCGCCCATAACCGTTTCATTGCTTTCGGACGCGGCATCGCCAGCAACAGGTCGGCCGCGGGCCGGTCGGATACCGCATCGGAAAACGAACAACGCAGCGTAACGCCTTCCGGGCCGGCATGTTTGATCATCGCCGTGCCCAGCGCGCCGTTGACCTTGCCCACACGCAAGGATTGGCCTTCGCGCCCGTGCAGCACGTCCCGGATATGGTCCGCTCGCCGATCCGAAAGGGTGATTACGCCGCGCGCGCCGACTTCTTCAGGGGAAACAAGGATCAGGTTCACAACGTCCTTTTGAGGAAGACTTCGTTCAAGCTGCCCGAACGATACCCTTGCAGGTCGAGCGTTACGTAACGATAGCCCAACGCTTTCAAGCCGTTGACGATAGCGAGGCGCGTATCCTCGTCCAGAAACCGGGCCATCTCTTTCGGGGCCAGTTCAATGCGCGCCATGTCGTTGTGTACGCGGACGCGGACCTGCTCGATACCCAGGTCGCGTATCAGGTTTTCGGCTTGTTCGACGGCTTTCAAAGAGGCCTCCGTAATTTTGATGCCGTAAGGGAAACGCGATGCCAGACAGGCAAAGGCGGGTTTGTCAGCCGTCTTCAATCCCATCGCGCGTGAAGCTTCACGAATCTCCGCCTTGGTAAAGCCCAGTTCCTGCAGGACGCTGGTCACCCGCTGTTCCTTGGCGGCTTTGCGGCCGGGCCGGAAATCGCCGACATCGTCGGCGTTCGTCCCGTCGACGATATGGGCGAAGCCCTCGTTGTCCGCCATTTGTCGCAACAGGCCGTATAGTTCGGTCTTGCAATGGTAACACCGGCTCTTGGGATTATTGGCATAGTCCGGGTTGGCCAGCTCGTTCGAGCGGATGACCCGATGTCGCAGGCCGAGACTTTCCGCGAGCGCCTGAGCCTCCTTCAACTCGCGTTCCGGAAAAGAAGGAGACGTGGCGGTGACTGCGAGGGCGCGTTCGCCCAGTTCGCGCCCGGCGATAGCGGCGAGAAACGTGCTGTCCACGCCGGCGCTGAACGCAACGATGACGGAACCCATATCCCGGAACCGCGCGCGCAAGGCGTCGAGTTTGTCGTCCAGCGCCGTTACCGAAGTCCGCGCATCTTGATCTTCTGTAATTATTGTCGCCATCCATCTTCCACAAAAATCTATATCCCGGCACCATCAACCATTAACCATTCTTCCCAATCCAGCCGCCGCCGAGCACTTCTTCTCCATCATAAAACACCGCAGCCTGGCCGGGTGCAACGGCAAACTGAGGTTCGTCGAATTGTACGTACACGGTCTTGTTGTCCTGTGCCACGAATTGTGAAGATACACCGCCATGCCGGTACCGCAAGCGCACGGAATATGGCCGGGACGCGTCGGGCGCATGACCGGCAATCCAGTGCACGTCGTCGATATGGCATCCGGTCCATTGCACCTGATTGCGATATCCGACGAAGACCGTGTTGGTGATCGGGTCGATTTCCTTTACATAGAGCGGCGCCGTGGAGGCCACACCGATCCCTTTGCGTTGACCGACCGTATACCGATGGATTCCCTGGTGGGCGCCCAGTGTCGCGCCGTTCGGGTCCCGGATGTCGCCTTGCTCTTTCAGGTCCGGCCGATAGCGTTCGACAAACGGTGCGGGCCCCGCTTCGGTGATAAAGCAAAGGTCCTGGCTTTCGGATTTACTGGACACGTCCACCGGCAGATCGCGCTCCTGCGCATAGGTGCGCACGCGATCCTTGCTCCATCCTTCCAAAGGGAACAGACTTCGCTCAAGTTGTTCCTGCGACAGACGATGCAGGAAGTAGGACTGATCCTTTCTAGCGTCGCGTCCGCGATACATGTGCCAGCCGTCCTCCTGCTTATCAATGCGCACGTAATGGCCGGTCCCCACATGGCTGCAGCCCAACTGTTGCGCGCGTGTATGCAGGATGCCGAATTTGATGTGCTGATTGCATAAGACGCAGGGGGAGGGCGTGCGCCCGTTTGCGTATTCCTCCACGAAAGGCCGGATGATCGTATCCTCGAACAGGTCCACCGCGTTGAGTGTGTAGTGGCGTATTCCCAGATGTTCGCACACCCGTTGCGCGCGTTGCACGTCTTCCAGCGAGCAACACCGGGAGCCTTCCTTGAACAGGTGCAGGGTCAGGCCGATTACTTCGTGTCCTTGATCCTTGAGCAAGGAGGCAACGACGGAACTGTCCAACCCGCCGCTCATGCCCACGGCGACGCGCTGAGATGTGTTTGGATCTGGAGAAGGAGTCATAGAGCGGATATCTTACCACAGGATTACCGATACGTCATCCGAGAGGGGCGCCGTATTTGTATTCCTGTCGGCTCCATGCGCGGAGCTGACCCATCAAGCGGAATCGGGGTCCGGATTATTCGGGTTCGGGATCATTGGCCGCGCGACTGATGACATGAATGGCGGTGGCCTTGATGAGTGCGGTCACCGTATCGCCGATGGCCAATGCCAGGTTGGTCCGGGCTTGTTTAGATATGAGCGCGGTGAGCGGGAACCCGCAGTCCAGGACGACGCGGCACAGCGGGCCTTCCTCTATCAGGTCCATGATCCGTCCTCGAAGGGCGTTCTGGGCGCTGGTACGGCCCGGCTCGTCCGGAAACAGCATGACATCTTCCGCGCGAATACAGACATCCACGTGTCGCGCCGGCGCTTCGCGCGCGGCGGCCCGGACAATGGATGCGCCGACCCGGATTTCGGCCAATCCATCGCGCATACCGAGTACTTCTCCGCGTTGCACCGTCTCGACCCCGACAATGCGCGCCACGGAAAGATCGGCCGGGCGACTGAACACGTATTCCGCCTCGCCCTGTTGCAGAATCCGGCCGCGATCCATGACGATGACGCGGTCCGCCAGCGTGACGGCCTCGATGGGATCGTGCGTGACGATCAATGCCGGGATGTTGCCGAGGGCCAGCATGTCGCGCAACTCTTGACGGACCTGTTGGCGGGTGGTTGCATCGAGCGCCGAAAGCGGTTCATCGAGCAGCAGCAGCCGGGGACGACGCACCACCGCCCGCGCCAGCGCCACGCGCTGTTGTTGTCCCCCGGACAACTCGTGCGGTCTGCGCGTATTCAAGCCGGTCAGTTGAAAGCGCGCGATGATCCGGGCGACGGCTTTCTGCGCTTCGGTGTCCCGTCCCAAACCATACCCGATATTGCGCTCCACGCTCATATGCGGGAACAACGCGTATTCCTGAAAGAGAAAGCCAACCTCACGCTTTTGTGGAGCAACAAAGGCGCCGCGTTCCGAGTCATTCCAATACACGTTTCCGCAGGCAATGCGCCCGCTTTCCGGAGAGGTCAGTCCGGCGATGGCGCGCAGTACCGTGGTTTTACCACAACCGGACGGCCCGAAAAGCGCCGTGGCGCGGTGGCCGGCCAGCGACTGTTCAAACCGCGCCCGGATCGTGATATCCGGGTATCGCTTCTCGATATCGACATGCAGGGTGCTGCTCATAGCGGCATCATTCGGCGTTGGCCGGCGAAGATGCCGCACAGCAAAGTAAAGGAAAACAGCAGCATCGCGAGGGCGGTACGATTAGCGGCGGCATAGTCCAGCGCCTGTACCTGGTCATAGATGAGGATGGACAGCGTTTGCGTGACGCCCGGTATATTGCCGCCGACCATCAGGACGACGCCGAACTCGCCGATCGTATGCGCAAAAGCCAGCACCACGCCCGTCAGAATGCCCGGCCAGGCCAGCGGCAGCACAATGCGTAGAAAGGTGCGCGATCCCGAAACCCCCAGCGACCAGGACGCCTCGACGAGGCGCCGGTCCACGGACGAGAAGCCTGCAACGAACGGTCGTACGGCAAACGGCAGGTTGAACAGGATTGACCCGATCAGGATCCCCGTAAACGTGAAAGGGATGGGGGCGCCCGTCGCGTCCATCCAAAGTCCGCCAACCGGGCTGCGTGGTCCGAGCGCCATGAGCACATAGAAGCCGAGGACCGTGGGCGGAAGTACGATGGGCAGCGCAACAACCGCTTCTATCAGGAACATCCAGCGATATCGTCTCGTCGCGATCCACCATGCCAACGGGATCCCAAGCAGCGTCAACCAGACCGTCGTCCAAAAAGCCAGCCGCAGCGTCAACCATGCCGCCTGCCACTCCACGGGTCAGGAATCTCCCGGCAACGTGAAACCGTGTTTCGACAGGATTTCCCGGCCCGTGTCACTCAACACAAAATCGCGAAAGGCGGTCGCCAATTCGCGGTGTTTCGTCCACGGCGGTATCACGCCGCCCAATTCAATAGGCGGATAGCGGTCCGCAGGGATCTCCCAATACGTGCCGCGATCGGCCAGGGCCGGCGCCTGCGCCAGTGAGCGTGCAATTACGCCTAGCTGCGCAGCGCCCGATTCGATGAACTGAGCCGCTTGCGCGATGTTTTGAGCGTGCACCAGTTTTGCCTGGTTCGGGGCAAGGACGCCGTAGGCTTGGAGGGCCGCTTCCGATGCCTTGCCGTAAGGGGAATGGCGTGGATTGGCTATAGCGATCTTCACAACCGAAGGATGGAAAAGCGCTTCCATCTTCATGTCCTGTATATCGATGGGACTGTCGCGTCGCGTCCATAGCACGAGGCGTCCTCCCGCATAATGAAATAGTTCTTCCGGTGCGACATGACCCTCCTCAATCAGTTGGCCGGGGTAATCCATGTCTGCGGAGAAGAAGATGTCGAACGGGGCGCGGCTCGTCAACTGGGCGTAGAAGCTGCCGGAAGAGGAGTAGGTCGCTTCGACCTTCCATTCCGGATGCTTTTCATGAAAGCGGGCGATGATATCCGGCATGGCATATTTCAAGGCGGCGGCCGCAGCCACGTGAATGCGATCCGGTTCGTCGGGCGCACGGGCGCAGGACGTCAGACCGACGACGCCGCAAAGGAATAGAAGGGCCAGTCTTTTCGTGAATCGTTTCATCTCCGTCTTGGCGGTGCGCGTTACCCGTTGGTGGTACGCCTCAAACTCTTTGAGAAACTGCCGCCCGAAAAACGTCAATGTTGCTCCGCCGCCTTGCGGGCCGCCGCTGGTACGATTCAAGATCGGTTCATCGAATTGTTCGTCCAGTCGATTCATCATCGTCCATGCCTTTAAGTAAGAGAGTCCACACACTTTTGCGGCGTGATTGATCGAGCCATGTTCGTCAATGGCCTTCAGCAGGCGTATCACGCCGATACCGGCAAACGGTGTTCCCTGCTCATCCGTCAACATCACGCGAACCCGCGCATTCATGAGCGTTATACAAACAGGTTAATAACGATGCGTCAAGGCTTCCCGGGGACAGAATAGTGCGCACTGGTGTCCCGATTCATTGATTTCATGTAAGGCGATTCAGGCCGATACTTCACGCATTCCTGCGTAGCTCCCATTTTCAATGGGAGCAAATGCGCCGATTGGAAATCGGCGCTACGGAACCTTGCCCGCTGTTCTCGTGGATTGGAGAATTGAGCGGGCACGATTAGGTTTGGCGCGTCACGAGGTGGTTGGATAAATGGCCCCATGCGGAAACCGGCACGGATTCGGGGCGTTGGTCGGGGCGGATACCGATGTCCTTCGGCAGGTCGGCGAGGTCAAGCCCCGACGCCACGAGTGGGGCCGGTGCGTTGAGCAGGAGCCGTCCGATCTGTTTCCGCCGCTGAGAGAAACACCACTTCACGAGTCCGTTGAAATGCGTTGTGTTGCGGAGGGCAACCTGCGGTTCCGATCGCCGATAGAACTCGACAATGGCGGAACGTACGTCCGGCGGCGGATAGAAACAGGAAGGGCTTACTATTTTGCGGATCACCACATCATAATACATCTGCGCGTGGATGGAAGCCAACCCGTAAGCTTTTGAGCCATGCGCGGCCACGAGGCGTTCCGCCACATCCGATTGCAGCATAAGAACCATGCGTAGGGGGCGCTTATCCGCATCGATCAATTCCATCAGAATTCGGGTGCCGGACGCGTAGGGCAGATTCGAGATTACGTGGGTTACACCTTCCCGTTCGACCAGCTGCGGCAAGGCCTGTTGCAGGGCGTCGCCTTCAATAAGATGAAACGCGGGCGTGTTGTGGAATGTGTCTCGCAAATGGGCCGCCAACCGGGGATCCTTTTCAATGGCGATAACGTGTTGGGAGAGGCGTACAAGGTGTTCGGTCAGCACGCCGAGACCCGGTCCGATTTCCAATACAACGTCGCGCTGCGCCAGATGCGCGGAGTCCAGTATGATGTGCAGGATATTCTCGTCAGCCAGGAAATTCTGGCCGAGCACACGGCTCGGCTGCATGTCGAGCTCCGCGAGGATCCGTTTGATCTCGGATGGTCGTGTGCGCTTCATGGCGTACGCCACGGATTCGGGCGCCGGGCCAATGCGGCGGCCAAGGCGATCGCTTCCATGGTGCTTGACGCATCGGCCCGGCCTTTCTCTGCGAGGCTGTAGGCAGTCCCATGATCCGGCGAGGTGCGAATTATAGGCAGGCCCAACGTGAGGTTAACCCCTTTCTCAAAGGCCACCATTTTAAACGGGGCGAGCGCCTGATCGTGATACATTGCCACTACGGCGTCATAGGCGCCGTGCCGGATTTGTCGGAACACGCTGTCCGCGGGGACGGGACCGGTCAGGGCAACGTCTTTGCGCCGCACCCGGCGCATGGCGGGACGGATAATCGTGCGCTCCTCGTTGCCAATGGCCCCGCCGTCGCCCGCGTGCGGGTTGAGGCCGCACACGGCGATGCGCTTCCTGCGCGCGCCGAGCCAACGCAACGCGTCGGCGGTCATTTCAATCGTATCGCGAACGCCCTTTCGGGTCAGGGCGCCGGGCACCGCCTTGATGGGGATATGGCGGGTGGCGAGGACCACCCGGAAGTTGTCCGCCAGCAGCATCATCTCGTAGCGCGCGACACCGGTCAGTTCTGCAAGCAACTCGGTATGGCCCGGATAATCTAGGCCGGCTTTCATGAAGCCTTCCTTGTTAATTGGCGCCGTAACGATGGCCGCAATGACGCCGCGCAAAGCCGCGCTTGCGGCGGCCGTAACCCAGGCGTGCGCCGCGCGCGAAGCCGCCGCTGTGCAGGCGCCGGGCCGGTATGCCGGGCTGATTTGCGGAGTGGGATTCCATACGGTGACACGATGCGAAGGTTGCGAAGACTCCGCAGGAGACCACGCAGGCAAGGGCGCCCGGTCCTGACGCCGGGCTTCGCGGGACACGACTTTGTCATCGCCGATCAATACAAGGCGCACACCGGTCAGACGCTTGGCATAGACCGATTTCAGGGCGATTTCCGGGCCGATCCCGTTTATGTCGCCGAGTGTGATGCCGATTATGGGAACGCGTTTGCTCATAAGGTCATGCCTTCATCATCCCGAGAACCCCGGGTCCCAGCGCCCGTTTGTGGTGACGCGACCCTCCAATTCTGCGCCGCGATCGACGGTGTCTGCGCAGCGAAGAGGTTCGGTCAATATGCCAAGCCGGCGCGCGGCAACGGGTGCACGTGGACATGATGCCGGTTCCGCAAGCGATTAATCCAGGATTGATAGACTCGTCTTTCCTCCGCCCGGCGCAGTTCCTGCTCCAATTCATCACGCACCTCGGCGAAGGGCGTAACCGTTTCCGGGCGTCGCGCTTCAACGTAAAGAATATAAAAGGCGTCGTCCGTTTCGATCACGTCACTTGTCTGTCCGGGTTCCAGCGTCCCGGCGACGTCGGCCAATTCCTTTCGCAGGATATCCGGTTCGATCCATCCCCAATCTCCGCCACGCGCCGCACGGCCGTCCTGCGAGTAGGTCCGCGCCAGCTCCTGGAAATCGCCGTCATCGGTCGCCTGCTCCCATACGCTTGCGGCCAGCGCCGCCGGATCGGGATGTTCCTCCGTAGCCTCGCGGTGGATGGTGATCATGCGCAGACGGGTCCCGCCGGATTCGGTGAATTCGTCCAGTCGCCGTTCATATTCGCGGCGAACCCTGCGCGGAGAAAGGACGACGCGGGGCGTAACCTCTTCATTACGCAACAACATCACGGCCAGGCGATCCCGTACGTCCTGACGCCATTCCTCTTTGCTGATGCCCTCGGCGGAAAGCTGGTTCAAGAACGCGCCCCGATCCCCGTCGAAACGTTCAGCGATAATCCCGTCGATATGTTCGTCGACCAATTGGCGCGGTATTTCCCCTTCCCGTTCTTTAAACGCCTCCAGTATGAGGGCGTTTTCTATCATGGAGTTAAGAATATCCTCGTAAGCCTCTTCAAGGCGGGCGCTCAATTCCCGGCCGGAATAGCGCATGCGCAGCTGCTGCTCCACCGGGGTCAGGGCCGCCATGACTTCGCCCACGGTAATGACGCGATTGTTTACTACGGCCGCAAAACCGTCCACGGGAATAATTTCCGAGCCGGACGCGTCCGGGGGCGGCGCGAACGCGAACAAGAACAATATAAAGGCGATGATTGATCGATTCATGAGTCCCAATAATTCTGAACATGCACACAATAGAACAGGACGCGCACTATCGCAAATACCGCTGCTACGCGCAAGGGCGCATCGCCGTTCTTATGCCGTGCATGCTATAGAACCGTCATGAAGGAGGCAAGGGTTGAGACGCAGGGCTATTCTCGGACGTGTTCGGCAAAGAGAGAGCGTGCGCGTACTACGTCGCGCGCGATTTGCGCCTTGAGCGCCTCATGACTATCGAACGACTGATCTCCGCGAATGAATTCCACAAAAAAGACTTCGATCGTTTTGCCGTACAAGTCCATGTCTACATCGAACAAGTGTACTTCCAGCAGGTAATGCGTGTGTTCGCCATGCGCAGTGGGGCGGATCCCGAGATACGCCGCGCCGTTATGACGTTCGCCGTTGAACATCCCGTAGACGGCGTACACGCCCGTGGGCGGACGTGCTTCGTCCTGCAATTTGATATTGGCGGTGGGGAACCCGAGTTCGCGCCCGTATTGTCGGCCCGTGGTGACCATGCCGAGCATGCTGAACGGACGCCCGAGCATGTGTTCCACCTCGGTTAGACGGCCGGCTTCGAGTTCCTGCCGGATGCGCGTACTGGATACGGGCGCTTCCGCCCAACAGACCGGTTCAGGAATGTGCACGGTAAACCCGTACGATTTCGCAAGTCGGCGAAGCAGGTCTATGTTCCCTTCCGCGCGATGCCCGAAACGCCAATTGGCGCCGACAATGACGGTATGCAGCCCCGGGACGGCGGCGCAGAGGGCGTCGAGAAAGGCCGTGGGGGAAAGCTCGGACAGGGACCGGGTGAACGGATGACGAATGGCGCCGGTCAGGCCCAGCGGTTCGAGCAACCGCAGTTTATGGTCGGTGGACGTCAGCAACGGAGGCGCCGCATCCGGGCGCAACACGCGGGACGGGTGCGGATCGAACGTCAACACCCAGGCTTCGCCGTTGATGCGCTGTGCGCATGCGACCGAGTCGCGGATCAGCTTCTGATGGCCGATGTGTATGCCGTCAAACGCGCCGATCACCAGGCAAAGCGGTGTCGCTGTATCGCGCGCCTTCAGTTCCTCCCATGTTCCGACCGTTTTCACTCTCTCCTTTTCCCTAACGTCCAACATCGAACATTGAACTTTGTACGTCGAAGTTCAAGATTTCAACGTTGGACGTTGGATGCTCAATGTTCGACGTTTTGTCCTCACTGAACACTGAACACCGAACACTTCTTCCTCTCTACTCCGCCGCGAACGCGTAGATAGGTACCAC
This sequence comes from Kiritimatiellia bacterium, assembly GCA_007136425.1. Classification (GTDB taxonomy): domain Bacteria; phylum Verrucomicrobiota; class Kiritimatiellia; order SLAD01; family SLAD01; genus SKZA01. The sequence goes on along the minus strand of SLGY01000149.1, from coordinate 6,495 downwards.
TTTTTCGCCCAGCTCTTCCAGCGAGCAGGTCAGTAATTCATCTAGCGGCGTAGCGTGTGCGAGGTGCAGGTTCCCGATCCCGGTGCGTTGCAGCTCTGCCAGATGTGCGCCGCACCCGAGGGCCGCGCCCAGCTCGGCAGCGAGCGTGCGGACATAGGTGCCTTTCGTGCATTTGAGCGCAAACCGCACATGCGGAGGATTAAAGTCGAGGAGTGCGAAATGGTAGACGTGAATCAAGCGCGCGTCGCGTTCCACTTCTTTCCCTTTACGCGCGAGTTTGTAGAGCGGCACGCCGTTCTTCTTAATGGCAGACACCATGGGAGGCGTTTGCATCTGGTCGCCGCGCCGCTTTGTCATTTCCGCCTCGACCGCTTCGCGCGTGACGTGCGAATAGTCACGTTCCTCCAGGACCGTGCCGTCCGCGTCTTCGGTATCGGTGGTCGCGCCGAGCCGGATCGCGCCTTCGTATTCCTTGTCCGTGCCCATGATGCGTTCGGAAAGTTTCGTGCCGCGCCCGAGCAGCAGGATCAGGAGCCCGGTTGCCATGGGGTCGAGCGTGCCGCCGTGTCCGACCTTGCGCAACCGGAAATGGCTCCGCACTTTGGCTACGACATCGTGCGACGTAAAGCCGGCGGGCTTGTCCACGAGCAGGATGCCGTCGAACGGATCGGTGCGATGCACAGCCTGTCGGCGACCTTTACCGTTCTTCTTGATCGGATTCCGGATCGGTTGTTTCGCGGGTTGCGTCGCCATATTCCTTTTCCAATTCGTCGATCAAGTGCAGGACGTGATCGCCTTTTTCGATCGATTCGTCCAACTCAAAGGTCAGTTGCGGCGTGTATTTGAGGCGTATAGTCCGGTTGATATGCTGCTGGACGGCGTTGCGTTTCTCGCGCAGGACATCCAGCATGGCTTCCCGTTCGAGGACATGTTCCCGGATGGATACGAAGACGCGCGCATGGCGCAGGTTCGGCGCCGTCACAACCTGTGTAACGGTGACCGCGGAGATATCAAAGTCGACCTCGTTGATCAGGCGATAAAGATACGACGCGATCTCGCGTTTAAGCAGTTCGTTGACCCGGGTTATGCGTTGGGAAGGCATGATTAAGAAGTGAGAAGTGAGAAGTAGTAAGTAAGAAGTAAAATGTAAGAACTAGAAAGTGAAAAGTTGATAAGCAAGCAGTGGAAACAGAAACTCTTATCTTCCCACTTCCCACTTCCCACTTCTCACTTCTTACTCTCTTCTAAAGTTCCTGGGCGATTTGTTTGACTTCGTAGAATTCGATCTCGTCGCCCGCCTCGTAGTCGGAATGATTATCGAGACGGATACCGCATTCCTGCCCTTCACGTACCTCGGCGGCATCGTTCTGGAATCGTTTGAGTGAAGAGATCGTTCCCTGATAGACCAGGTCGCCGTTACGTTTGAGTCGCGCACGTGCCCGGGCGGTGACCCGGCCGTCCATGACCATGCACCCGGCGATCCGGCCTGTCTTACCAATGTCGAAGGTCTGACGCACTTCGGCGTGGCCGATGACCGTTTCCCGGCTGACCGGCTTGAGCATGCCGGTCATGGCCTGCCGGATGTCGTCCACCATTTCATAGATGATGCTGTACAACCGGATTTCGACGTCTTCACGTTTGGCGGCCTTGTTCGCGCCGCCTTCGCTGGCGACGTTGAAGCCGAGGACGATCGCATCGGACGCGCTGGCCAGGACGACGTCGTTTTCGGTGATATTGCCCACGCCGGTCAGAACGAACTTGATTTGGACCTTATCGCTCTTGATCTCCGAAAGCGAATGTACAAGGGCTTCGAGCGAGCCTTGAACATCGGCCTTCACGACGAGGTTCAACTCTTTCTTCTCCGTGGTGTCGGTTTCGCGCAGCAGGTCGTCCAAGGTGGTCGGGCGCCGTGCGGTGGCGCTCAGTTTCTCGGTGCGCTGTTCCGCGATGCGTTCTTCGGCGATCTTGCGCGCCTCGCGATCGTTGGCTACCGTCACAAATTCCGCTCCGGCCTCAGGCACGTTATTAAGGCCGAGACATTTGACGGCCATGGACGGACCGGCTGTCCGCACTTTGGTGCCCGTATCGCTCAGCAGCGCCTTGATCCGGCCCCAGTACGGCCCGCAAACGATCGTATCCCCGACTTTCAGCGTGCCGCGTTTGACCAGCGTATTGGCGGTAGGGCCCATGCCGGGTTCGAGCTTGGCTTCCACCACAAATCCCTGTGCGGGGCCCTTGGCGCTGGCCTGCAGCTCCATGATTTCGGACTGTAACAAAATCATTTCGAGCAGATGATCAATGCCTTCGCCGGTTGCCGCGCTGACGGGACAAACGATGGTCTGGCCGCCCCAGTCTTCGGGCGCGAGGTCTTCCTGTTGCAATTGTTGTTTGACGCGGTCCACGTTCGCGCTGGGCAGGTCGGTCTTGTTGATCGCCACCATGATTGCGACGTTCGCGGCGCGGGCGTGTTGAATGGCTTCGCGCGTTTGCGGCATGATGCCGTCGTCGGCGGCCACGATAATGACGGCGATATCCGTCAGATTCGCGCCGCGCGCGCGCATGGCGGTAAAGGCCGCATGGCCGGGCGTATCGATGAAGGTGATCTTGTTCTCGTTATAGCTCACCGTGTATGCGCCGATATGTTGCGTGATGCCGCCGTGTTCGGAATCGACCACGTGGGCGCGCCGGATTTTGTCCAGCAGGCTGGTCTTGCCGTGATCGACATGGCCGAGGAACGTCACCACCGGGGGCCGCGCCGTGAGATCCTCCGCGGCGACTTCCTGCCGTTTCACCGTCTCCTCGGGCTTCGGCGGCGGTGGCGGCGGCGCTTTCTTTTCCGACGCCTTCTTTTCCTGTTCGAGGACCACGCCGTACTTGTCGGCGATTTCCTTCGCAATCTTGAAATCGATTTTTTCGCTGATGGACGCAAAGATGTTCTTGGCCATCAATTGCGCAATCAACTGGTTGGGCTTGATGGAAAGGTATTCGGCCAGATCCCGGACGGGTACCGTACTTTTCACAATGATCGGCCCAGCGGGGGCTTCCGGTTCAGGGGGCGGCGGTGGTTCCTCCGCGGGCGGCGGCTCCGGTTCCGGCGCCGGCTCGGGTTCGGCGGATGGCGCGGGCTCCGCCGGCGGCGCGGGGGTGGGGTTGGCCGCCGCGCGCGCTTCCTCTTCATAGAGCAGCCGTACCTTTTCCTCCTGTTCCGGCGTCACGGCGTTCGACGCCGTACGCACCTCGGCGCCGACCTCCTTCAGCCGCGCGAGCAGGTCCTTGTTCGTCGTGCCCAGCTTCTTTGCTAATTCATGAACTCTCATGCATCCATTTCGCCGTGTTGTCGTTCGTAATGCTCTTCGACCGCCGCGCGTATGCCCGCCGCCGTTTCCGCGTCAAAGTCCTCGACCGCTTCCAGGTCGCCGGGTTCGGCGGTCATGATCTGTTCCGTCGTCAGAAAGCCGGACTGTACCAGTTTCTCGGCTTGCTCGTGTGTGATGCCCTCAATCGCCGCAAGACGTTCGACGGCCAGAGCTACCTTCTCTTCAAAGGTCATGGCCATTTCGTCTTTCTGGATATCAATCTTCCAGCCTGTCAGTTTGGCGGTTAACCGCGCGTTCTGTCCCTTCTTCCCGATGGCCAGCGAAAGCTGTTCGGGGTCGACGGTCACCGTCACACTGTGCAGGTCTTCGTCCAGTTCCATCTTCGAGAGCTTCGCCGGAGCAAGGGAGTTGGCGACAAAGGTTTTGATGTCTTCGTTCCAGCGCACAATATCGATCTTTTCGCCGGACAATTCCCGGACGATGTTCTTTACACGGATCCCTTTCATCCCGACGCAGGCGCCGACCGGATCAACCTTCTCGTCGTGCGAGACGACGGCGATCTTGCTGCGAAAGCCCGCTTCGCGCGCGATGCCTTTTATTTCCACCGTGCCGTCGGCAATCTCCGATACTTCCAACTCAAACAGGCGTCGGACAAAATCCGGATGCGTACGCGACAAGATGATTTCCGGTCCCGTCGTTTCCCGCTCCACTTTAACGACGAAAGCGCGAATCCGGTCCCCCGACTGATATTCTTCCGTCGGTACCCTTTCGCGGGAGGGCATGACGGCTTCCGCCCGGCCCAGGTCGACCACCACGTCCGAGCGATCAAAACGGCGCACGGACCCGGTCACGATATCGCCCGCCCGATCCTTGTACTCATCAAAGACGCGTTCCTTTTCCGCCTGCCGAATCTTCTGCATGATCGCCTGCTTGGCGACCTGCGCCGCGATCCGTCCCAATTTCTGAGGCGGAATCGGCACTTCGACGAAGTCCCCAATTTCTGCATCCGGCTTGACCCGGCGGGCTTCTCGGAGGGATACCTGTTCGGAAGGGGATGTAACTTTTTCCGAAACAAGAACTTGCACAAAAGCCCGTATGTCGAAACTCTTTCGGTCAATGGTGACACGCAAATCGCCGGAACCGCCCATGCTCTTCTTGGAGGCGCTGAGCAGCGCGGATTCAATGGCCTGGATCACGGTTTCGCGGTCGATACCGCGCTCCTTTTCCATGTATTCGACTACGGCCTGTAATTCATTATTCATTGTCGCAATCCCTTCCACACGAGTCAGAAAGCCCCCAATTCCCTACAAAAAAGAGTGGGTATGTACCCACTCCGAATACAGCGGACCACCGAATTTCAAGCACCAGAGAATAGAACACAATGATTCATTCGGTCAAGTGGCTTTTTTGTCGCTTTTTTCGCTATACAGTCCGTATTGACAGCCGGGCTTGATCCGGGTAATTTTGGAGACGCTGAAGAAGGGAAAGTTTTTTGGGAACAGGGGGTGCTGCGTCCAATTCATGAATGGGCGCGAGCACGCTTGTGATATTATGCACAGATCGCGTCACACAATCCGTTGGCTGCCGGGGCTGCTTTTTGCTGCGGTATTTCTTTGGGCTGGATTGGCCCACGGTCAGACGGTAAATCTCATATTGCACATTACCACGCCACTGACCGAAGCGGACGGTACCACACCCCTGCAGGACGGGTCCGTGGTGTATCTTATTGGTAACCAATCCGGCAATGTGAATCCGATGGAAACCTTCGGCGACGCCCTCATCGCGAACAGCACGACGGGCGACGACATCCTGGTGGCCCAATTGGTGGTGGACAGTTCGGGCACGGCCGGTGCGGGTACGATCTTTACGTCCATCTCCGGGGTGGACGTTTCGCAGATCGACTACTTCTACCTGCGTTTTTTTGATTATCAAGACTCCGCCCCGCCTACCGGCGAGGGTATTCCCTGGGGCACCACTGTGCCGGAGCAGTACACGGAGGATTTTGGTCTGGCTTTTTTCGATACGGAAGGGGCGCCCATTACCCGTACCAACGACTTCATTGTCATTCCTGAGCCGGGCACAATGCATCTTTTCGTGGCGGCGGGCCTTTTGTTGGCCCTGCTGGGTGCGCGTCGTGAACGAACAGCGAAGAAACCTCTACCTTCGAGAGGGACTTAGGGTATAGTATATAGATAAGCGTTACGGGAGACGCTGTGAGGCGCAAGGTCAACAAAATGAAAACCTGTCAATTGTCATCGTGGCGCGGGGGGCGATACGCGTGGGGCATCACGTGTGGTGCGATCCTGGTATCAATGGCGGTTGTGCCCGCGGCAAAAGGAAATTCGGGCCTCAGGACTCCTCTTCAGATTTCCGCCGGTGCGCCCATCACCGATGAATTCGGCGAGATCATTCGAGGCGATTCGGACGTGCCCCGCGACGAGCGCCCTCTGGTACAGGTGTTATGGGCTGAAAACGGCGTCGCCCCCCCGAAATTGTCCGGTGAACCCGCTTCGGACAATCCCCCGGTCGAAAATGCGGAGAGTTCCATCGGGACCCTGGTAGCGCCGTCCCTCAAGAGGTCCGGCCTGTTCGGTCTGACCATGGGCAAACGTCCCGAAGAGGGGGGCGAGCTTAAGGAGGGCGCGATCGTGGTTCGCGTGTACAACGCGCCTACGATCGAGGACTCCCTCTTTTACGCGGATTCGACCAACGCCCTTGAAATCACCAAATCCGACGACCCGCTGTTCGCCTACTTCGGACCCATGACCAACATCATCGATATCACGCGCGACACGGACGGCGACGGCTTGCCCGACTGGTGGGAGCATCTGCACAACGACGGCGACGCGACGGGGTTGGACCCGAACACGGATTATGACGGCGATGGCATGACGGCGTGGGAGGAATACGTGGCGGGCACCGATCCGCACGATCCGCTGTCCGGATTCTGGATCACCCAAATTGAGCACACGCACGAAGACGGCGAACTCGTTTCCACTGAATTGCGTTGGCCCAGTGTGGCGGGTCGCCGTTACGACCTCCAATATACGACCAATCTCGTTTCCGGCGAATACACTATCGTATCGGATGGTGCGGACCTGGCCAGTACTCCGCCCACGAATATCTTCTTGAATGTCACGCCGCCCGACACCGAACCGGTCTTTTACCGGGCGCGAGT
>SLGY01000091.1 GCA_007136425.1 Kiritimatiellia bacterium | reverse complement strand
GCCTATCACGACGCCACGCGCGGCTGGTTGATGTTGTCCTCGTATCATCTCACGGACGAGCGCATGCCCGAATATCTTGAGGCGCTGGAAAAGTACAATCCGGAATTCATACACGCGTATCCGTCCGCCGCCCTGCAGATCGCCGAATATCTGACGCGTACCGGTCAATCCTGGCGCCTTCCCGTGCGCGCCCTGTTGTGCGGTTCCGAACAGTTGACTTTGCCGCAAAAGGGAATGTTGGAAACCGTATTTCAATGCCGCGCCTATCGCTGGTACGGTCATTCCGAGCGCATCGTCCTGGCCGGCGAAGGACGGAATTCGGAACTGCTCTATTTCTTCCCGACCTACGGCTATGTCGAATTCGGACCGCCCGACAAGGACGGCCTTCAGGAAATCATCGGCACGTCGTTTCATAATCTCGTCATGCCCCTGATCCGTTATCGCACCGGCGACTACGTCCGGCTCGCCGAATCGTCCGCCCAACGCGAATACCCCTGGCCCGCCGCCCGCGCCGTCGCCGGCCGCGACCAGGAATACCTCATCAGCGCCGGCGGACGAAAGATATCGCTGACCGCGTTCAACATGCACGACGCCGTTTTCGACGGTCTGTACGCCGTGCAGTTCTATCAGAATACGCCCGGCCGCGCCGAATTCCGGTACATCGCCGGTCCGTCCTTCGATCGCGCACGACTGAAGAAGATCGAACACCGGATCCGCGAAAAACTCGGCGACGATTTCGACGTGATACTCAAGGCCGTAGACACTGTGGAGAAGACGGAACGCGGCAAACACAAATGGCTCGTGAGCCGATTATCGAGTTAGCCCAGCAACGCCAGAAACACGCCGGCGGCGACGGCGGAGCCGATGACGCCGGCGACGTTCGGGCCCATGGCGGACATGAGCGGGTTAACCCGGCCGCCGGTCTGGGTGGAGACGAATTGTTGTACGACGCGCGCGGCCATCGGCACGGCCGACACCCCCGCCGCCCCGACGCAGGGATTGATACGCCGGCCCCGGGGCAGAAACAGGTTGATGAGCTTGGCAAAGAGAATGCCGCCCGCCGTACTCAATGCAAACGCCACCGCGCCCAGTATCATGATGAACACGGTCTGCGCTCGTAGAAAACTGTCGCCGTCCATCGTCGCCCCGATGACCAGCCCCAGGAAGATGGTGACGATGTTGATCAACGCGCCGCCCGCCGTTCGGCTGAGCCGGTCCGTGACCCCGGATTCGCGCAGGAGATTACCGAACATCAGCATCCCGATCAACGGCGCCGCCGCAGGGATCGCCAGCGAAACAACGACCGCAACCGATACGGGAAATATGATCACCGCCGTTTGCGAGACGTGCCGTTCCTGCGACATATCGATTTCGCGTTCCTTTTTCGTCGTCAACAGCCGCATGATCGGCGGCTGGATCACGGGCACCAACGCCATGTAACTGTACGCGGCCACCGCCACCGCGCCCAACAGGTGCGGCGCCATGATGGCGGTCAGGAAGATGGAGGTGGGTCCGTCGGCGCCGCCGATGATCCCGATGGACGCCGCTTCCTGCGCCGAAAAACCAAAAACGTAATACGCGCCCAAGGCGGCCATGAAGATGCCGATCTGCGCCGACGCACCAAGGATCAACGTCAAGGGACGGCTGAGCAACGGCCGAAAATCGGTCAACGCGCCGACTCCCATGAAGATGATCGGCGGAAGCAATTCGGTCCTGATGCCCGCGTCGTAAATCAACTGGAACAGAGGCACTCGCTCGCCCGGATCGGCCACAAACTCGCTCGACGCGGTCATCGCGGCTTCCGGAAGATTGGACAGCATGGCCCCAAAACCGATGGGGATAAGCAATAGCGGCTCGTAATTCTTTTTGACGGCCAGAAAGATCAGGACACCCGCAATGAAAAACATGACGGCGTTCCGCCATTCGATATGACGGAATCCGGCACTCTGCAATAATTCTATCAGCGCATCCATCGTCTACTCACAGAACCTACTTCTTCTTGTTTTCTATGCACGTTTTGCGGAGTGTCCATTTTCACCACCCGTTGCGCTGGAGGACACGGAGCAGGCGGAGGAAATATAACACGTCTTACCTCCGTGATCCTCAGTGCCCTCCGTGGTAGAAAGTCTTTGGTTGCGGCTATGCCGCGCTGTGTAATCAATGAAATTCGCGCTTCCCTTACTCGATCGTCAGGATGGGTTTGCCCGCGGACACTTCGCCGCCCAGCTCCACATGAATGGCGGACACCTTGCCGGCTTTCGGCGCGCGCACGTCGTGTTTGGCTTTCATCGCTTCCACCGCCGCCACCACTTGTCCTTCCGTGACCGTGTCGCCCGTGCGCACGTTGATCTCGACCACTTCCACCTTGCCCCCGAAAGGCGAGTAGACCGGGGTCGCTTCGCCCGTCCCTTCGGCCGGCTTTTCCTCCGGCGCGGCCGGCGCAGCGGTTTGACCGCTGCCCGTACCCGCGGGCGGTTCAATGGTGACCTGGAATTTGCGCGTATTCGCACCCTCCACCACGGTACACGTGGTGGTTACCGGTCCGGACCACGACGGCGCGGACGGGGCCGAAGCGACGGGTTGAGACGCCGCCGTTTGTTCGGCCGGCGGTTCCGGCTCGGGTTCCTCCTCTTTCTTCAACGGCAGATTGATGCGCGCCTTACCGCTTAACAAACGAATCCCTTCATTGAGTTCCATGTTCTTGCCCGGCACCATCGCGGACGCCACAAGAAACCGGTTCTCATCCGTTACGGGCAGATCGCGTTCCTTCAAGGCGGTTTCCGCTTCCGCCAGGGTGTCCGGCGCCTCTTCCAGCGGATCACCGTCGAACGGGTCCAATTCCAATTGCTCCGAAGCGATCTTCACGACCTCTTCGTCCGGCGGTTCGGGCGGCTTCCCGAAATAGCCCAGCACGGATCGTCCATAGCCGGCGTCAATCTTCTTCCAACGCCCGTGCAGAACGTTGTTGAACGCCTGCAACCAGTATTGCTGACTGCCCGGCGTCACACTGGTCCATGCGCCGCCCGCACGCACCACAACCGGGAATTCGCTGAGGACCTCGCCGTACCGGTCCATGATGCCCACGGACTCCATCATATGCACGTTCGGCCCAATGGCGCCGCCCGGCATGGGGAAATTAACCACGCGCGCATCCGCAGCAATGGTCACGGGATTGAAGACGTAATCCTGAAGGCCATCTTCCAGGATCTTTTCGATTTCCTCCATCTTCGTTTCGTCAATATCCAGGGAATACCCCGTATTTTTCAGCGCATGCCACATGGATCGAACATCGGGTTGCACCGTACCGGAGGCCATCGGACGTACGGACAAATCAATGCCGTCCACGCCGCCCTGAATCCCCGCCATATAACACGCCACGGCCATCGACGCGGTATCGTGCGTGTGCTGCCACAGGGGAATCTCCGGCGGCAGAATCTCTTTCAACCCTTTCGCCGTCTCATAGCACGTGCGCGGATCAGTCGTGCCGGACGCGTCCTTCATGCAGACCGAATCGATGTGCACGCCCGAATCGAGTACCCGCTGAATGACGTCGATGTAAAAGGCGGGGGTATGCACTTTGTCGGACTTGTAGGGCAACCCCATCAAAGCCACACACACCTGGTGATGCATGCCGGCGTCGACGATCGGTTGGGCCGTTTTGACAAGATTTTTGGCGTCATTCAGAAAATCGAAGTTCCGGTCCCAGGTCGTCCCGTGCTTCTTCATCAACTTGCCCTGCAAGCTCAACGCCTTCAGTTTCTGCGTGGTCAGGGTCACGCCGGACACGGACCGGGTCAGGATTTGGAGATCGACATCCGGCCCGACGCCGGACCGCATTTTGTCCATGCACTCGAACGGATCCTCGCCCGCATAGAAATACGGCGCCTGATAGCGCGCACCGCCGCCGAACTCAAAATGCCGGATGCCGGCCTGCGCCGCGGCTTCCATGGCGGGCAACACGTCGTTCACGCGCACCTTGCCGCCGAACACGCTCTGCAACCCGTCGCGAAACGTGGTGAGCATGACGCGGATTTTCTTTCCTTTTTCAGTAAAGATCATCGCTTTGGTCCTCCTTCAATGGCTTCAATACGAGTCACCCGCGCACCGGGAAACAACGTGGATACCGCCGATACAACGGCAACGGTTGCCGCCGCTCCCGAAGAGGTGGGCGGAGGGGGGAAAAGAGCAGTAAGCAGGCGCATGGCCAAGGCGAGTACGGATAGCAAGATCAATACCGCCACAAAAGCATTCAAACTAATTACAAAGAGGTTCACCTCATCCATCAGTCTTACCCGGCCTCCCAAAAAACAGGCTATGAATGTAGCAGGGGGCCACGAAAAGAAAAGAACTTTAAGCCGCGAACACAGGGGACGGACGCGGTCTTTGATGGTTGTCGCTCAGGGGGCCGGCGTGAACGAACCGCCGTAGCCGGGTTCGTAGAGGGATAGGCCGGCGACCTTTGATATCGCGGTGAAGTGTTCGTCTACGGCGTACACGCGTACGCCGTCTTGCAAGGCAATGGCCGCTATGAGCGCGTCCATCCATGGAACGGTCACCCCGTGATCCCGGAGACGCCACGCCAGCGCAATGGTGCGTTCCCAGTCGGCTGCATCGCAGGAACGATGCGGGATGATGGAAAAATAATAACTCAACCGTTTGCGTTCGGGCGCACGCGCACCGCCCAACACTTCCAGCCGAACAGGCGAACAGACACCCGCTTCATAAGCATCCAGCAAACCTTCCAGCGCCAGCTTGACGTCCAATCTCCCCCGCCGGCGCAACCCTTCGATCCAAGCGGACGTATCAACCAGAACCATGTCAAGACTCCGGTAGGGGCGGGATGGGATTCACGATGGGCTCATCCGCGCCCGTGTCCGGATAATCGAATGCGCCTTCACGAATCATTCGACCGAAATGCGCTGCTTTCCGCCGACGGACAAACTCGGTGACGGCCTTGGCCAACGCCGGACTCTTGCCCTGTTCGCCGGTCAACTTCATAACGTCCTCCAAGACATCCTCGTCGATATCCACGGATACTCTCATGACATAATAACCACTTCTGCGTAATTATTGCACCTAATTGATGCATTATCAATTACTATTTGCATCATTCTGCGGGACATCGCGCCAAGCGCCGGCAACCGGAACGGGTCACTACCACGGTATCTTCAAAGCGTACGCCGCCCCATTGCCGGTAATACAGGCCCGGTTCCACCGTGATCACATCGCCCGCGATCAGGCGTGTACCGGACAGATTCAGCGACGGCGCTTCATGGATCTGCAAGCCGATCCCGTGACCGGTACTATGAATGAACCCTTCGCCCCGCCCGTCCCGTACCGTGGTCTCGAACCCGTGCGCGATCAACACGCGTTGCGCCGTTTCATGCACGCGCTTGACCGACACACCGGCGCGTATCACCTGCAACGCCGCCGCCTGCGCCGCGCGCACCGCGCGTATCATGCGCGCCGCCACGGGCGTCGGCTCGCCCTTCACCACGGTGCGCGTGATATCGCCCCAATAGCCGCTGACCTTGTGCCGCGGAAAGATATCGATCACGATCGGTTGTCCCGCGCGCAACGGTCCATGACCGCGCTCATGCGGATCGGCGCCCTGCGCGCCGCATGCCACAATCGTCTCATCCGCCATGCAATCATGATCCAACAGGGTGCGGTCGATCACACGGCGCACATCTTCCGCACGCAAACGTCGTTGATCCCGCGCCCGGAGATAGCCGCGCACATCAACGGATGCGCAACGTATCGCTTCCATCGCCGCGCGCATCGCCGCGACCGCTGCTCGTTGCGTCGCAGCAATCTGGCGCACTTCGCTTTCGGTCTTTCGGCGCCGCCCGGGAAACAACAACGCATCCGTCACCGTCACACGAATACCTCTTTCCCGGAGCCGCTCCGCCGCACCGACCGGAAACGCGGCGCCCACGGTCACCTTGCGATAGTTCAGCTTCTTCAACAGCGCATAAGCCCAGGCCGAAAGGCGTCCGCGGTCGCGACCCGTCAAACCCAATTGCTCCGGTGTGAAGACCGCCGACACCTTCGCCGTCGCCTTTGCACGCCCGTATTCCAGCAGGGAAACCACCAGATACTTCCGCCGCCCGGCCACCAGCAACACAACCGGGTCCGGCGCCGTAAACCCGCTTGCATAGCGCAGATCCGCATCTTGCGTACCGCCTTCAATGATCAAAATCGGACTTGTTAACTTCTTTGCCATATGCGACTCATATCGAATAATCCGTTGATCATGAAGCTTTTTCGAATACGCCTCGCG
>SLGY01000049.1 GCA_007136425.1 Kiritimatiellia bacterium | reverse complement strand
CCAGCAATTGTAGCCATCTCGCTTTTCGGCATTCGGAATTCGAGCTTCTTTCGTGCTTGGGTACTTGGGTGTTTTGTCATTCTTTTCAACGGGTTACGCAAGTAGATGAATATGCGCTGGCACCGGGAGGAGCGGGCCGGGACTCATGTGCCGGTCGATTGTTCTTCTGATTCTCCGCCGTTTTCAGCGGAATGAGCAGCCAGTCCGTTCATCTGTTCCATCTTCCCGTCGATGCGGCTCAGCCGTTTTTCCGCGTCCCCGTATTTCTTGGCGGAATTGTCGATATGCAGTCCCACCTTCCGGAAATCCTCTTCAAAGGCCACGAATTCCCGCCGCAAACGGGATAGATGATTCATGATCTCGCGCGCGCCCTTTTCGATCTCCAACCCCTTGAGGCCGAGAAGGACCGTTTGCAGATAGGCATAGAAACTGCTCGGCGAAACGGGAATGACTTTTTGCTTCAGCGCGTGTGCAAGCAACGACTTGTCTTCCCCGGCCTGTTCGTCGCGGATAATGATTTCATAATAGACGTTTTCCGCCGGAATATACATGAGGGCGAAATCGAAGGTCCCCTCGTCGGGGCGAATGTATTTGGAGGCGATGGCGCCGATATGGTTCTTCACATCCCGGATAAACAGGCGACGCGCAGCCTTCGCTTCCCGTTCGTCGGGCAGCGCGTTCATGCGCTTGAAGTTTTCCATGGGAAACTTGGCGTCCACGGGGACCAGCCCGGCCTGTAACCGTATAATTGCGTCCACGGTTTCGTTGCCCTTGAACGAGTATTGTATGGCATAGCTGTGCGCGGGCAGGACTTGTGCGAGCAGGTCGCCGAGCAGAAATTCGCCGAGATTGCCCCGCATCTTGGGTGATTGTAACAGGTCCTGTAATCCGGCAATGTTCTTCCCCACGTCGAAAATCTGTTGGGAACTCTTTTCAAGGGTGACCAATTGTTTGTTCACATTCTGAATCACGCCGGACGTGTCTTTCAGTTGTGCGTCCAGGGATTTGCGATTGGAATCGAGCGATTGCGACATGTGCTGGTTGATTTGCTGAAGGGCCTGCCGCAATTGGTCCATTTGCTGCCCGGTTTGTTGTGCCAACGAATTCAGTTGGTTTTGCAGCATCAACATCGCTTGCGCGCGGTCGGACTCCGCACGGTCGCGCCCGGTGGTCGACCGTATCCACCAGGCCGCGCCCAGCGCTACAAGCAGCAACATCGCTATAAGTAAGGCCAATTCCATGTCTGTTTCCATCCGCGACGCCGGTCCCGGCGGGGTCAGCGCACGAGCATCACGGGCACATCGGCGTGGGTCATCACGTAGGTCGTCGTGCTGCCCAGGATCATTTCCCGAATCCGGCTGTGTCCGTAGGCGCCCATGACAATCAGGTCGCAACCCTGTTCGTTGGCGTTATCGATCACCGCGCGCGAGGAGCGGGTGTCTTCCGAGACCAGGTTTACCGCACGGCATTCATGCGCTTCCGCCAGGCGCATGCCTTCGCGGGATATCTCGTTCATGCGTTCGGCGTCGTCCTGTTCCGCAACGGTAAGGATGATCAATTCGGCCTGCAACGCCTGCGCGAGTTCGATGGCTTCATGCAGCGCCTGGCTCGCATGGGGGCTGCCGTCATACGCCGCCATGATCTTGTTTATCTCGCGAAAGGACGAAGGCGTGACCATGCACGGTTTGATCGAATGCCGCACCACGCGTTCGGCGGTGGAGCCCAGTGCTTCGCCGACCAGGTCGGCATGATTACCGCGTTGGCCGAGGATGATCATCTCCGCGCGCGTCTCTTCTTCGATCAGCACGCGTGAAGGGTGTCCCATGCGGATCACGCCTTCGGCGTCCAGGCCGGCTTTCGCGCAACGGTCGTTGAAGGCTTCAATAATCACGTTGCCCTTTTGTTCGAGCATCTCCCGAAATTGTTGGAGTTGGCTTCCGTACGGTTGCGCACCGATCCAGCCGGAAATGTCGGCCATCAAAGGCCCTTCCAGCATGCGGGAGTCGAGCACATGCACACCCGTCAATTGCGCCTTCAGATTGCGGGCGAGTGCGATGGCATAGTCGCAGGCGGTGTCTCCATGTCGCGATCCGTCCGTGCACACGAGAATGCTTTTCATCATGGCCGAGCTCCTTTCTGATCAGATTGCAGACCGCACTCTGTGGTCCATGCATAAAGCATACCCGATTTGCGGGGGACTTGTCGATAGGCCACGCCGCTTTCTCTCGGGCAATGACCCTGCGGCGACGGACCCGCGGTATTTCGCGGACTTGCTTAATGACACGTCATATTGTTAGGCTTCGGCGTATGGCTGTGAAAAAGGAAATACGTCGAACCGGTTGGCGCGAGGTCTGGGGCATATTGCTTCTAGCCCTGTGTGTGCTGATGTTTCTCAGCATGATTTCCTATACGGCGGAAGACATCCGCTTCGTTCAAGACCCGCCGAACCAGCCTGCCAAGAACTATATCGGCCCCGCCGGCGCCTGGTTTTCGTTTTTGCTTTTCATGGGGTTCGGCGTCGCGGGCTATCTCAGTCCCGTTTTCATCGCCGGGATCGGCGTGATGCTGTTGACCCGCCGCGAAGGACGGGTCTGGCCCCGGTTGTTGTGGGTCCTGGCGGTGTACCTGGCTCTGGTGACGATGTTCGAATTGCGCGAGAACGCATTTCAAGGTTTGGTCGCCTATCTGAACGTGGGCAGCAACGGCGGCTTGGTGGGGCACTTGATTGCCACGCAGGGGATGGTCCTTGTCCTGGGACGCGTGGGCACGGCGATCCTGGCCTTGGCGGTGTTGATCACCGGGTTGACCATCCTGTTCGAAGTGCATCCCTGGGTCCTGATCAAGCAGGCGGGGGCGTGGGGCATGGTGCTGGTCAATCATGTGAACGAAAAACTTGAGGAACGGAAAGACCGGCTCCAGCAGTTGGAGGATGAATCGAAAAAGGTGGCGGTCCGCCGGCAACGCCTTGAAGACGCCATGAAGAAGCGCGACGAGGCCTTGAGCACGAAGAGGCCCGCCGCCGCACCGACGCCGAAACCCAAGCCGGAACCGGACCCCGTGCCGGGCGATGAATCGGCTGCGCCGCCGTCCGAACCGCCCCCGCCCGAACCGGCCGTGCCGGAATCGCGCAAGCCGGCGCCACGCAAGAAAGCCGCGCCGCCGGCCGCGCCTCGCGGAGACGTGGCGCCCCTGACTTCGTCGTCTTCCTCCGAATACCGGTATCCGCCGCTGGATTTGCTGACCCCGCAACAGCGGGGACAGGGCATTGATTATTCCGAAGACCATTCGGCCGGCGCCACAATCCTGCAGGAAACCCTCGCCGAATTCGGGATTGACGCGAAGGTGACCAACGTGGAACGCGGCCCCGTGGTGACCCGCTACGAATTGATGCCCGCGCCGGGCGTGCGATTGGAACGTATCGCCGGGCTGAGCAACAACATTGCGCTGGTCATGAAAGCGGAGAGTGTCCGGGTGCAAGCGCCGATCCCCGGCAAGGGCGTTGTCGGGATCGAGGTGCCGAATTCCAGCTCCACGATGGTCTATATCCGCGAATTGATGGAAAGCAATACGTGGCGTTCCGGCAAGCATGCGTTGCCCCTGGCGCTCGGCAAGGATGTGGGCGGCCATGAGATCGTGGCCGATCTCGCGGAGATGCCGCACATGCTCATCGCCGGCGCCACGGGTTCCGGCAAGACGGTATGCATGAACTCGATCCTTGCGGGCCTGCTCATGTCCCGGTCGCCCGACGAAATGCGGTTGATGTTGATTGATCCGAAGATCGTGGAGTTTTCCTCTTATGAAGGGTTGCCGCATTTGGTTGTCCCCGTGATCACCGATCCGAAAAAGGTGAGTCTCGGTCTGCGCTGGGCGATCAACGAGATGGAAAAGCGCTACAAACTCTTCGCCAAAGCCGGGGTACGCAACATCAAGGGCTATAACAGCCGTCCGATTGTCCAGCAACCGGATCTGTTCGAGGATTCGTCGGAGACGGACGAGCAACAAGAGGATCGTCCGCCGGATCGCCTGCCGTACATCGTGATTATTGTCGACGAGCTGGCCGATCTGATGTTGGTGGCGCAGTCGGAGATTGAAAACGCCATCGCGCGTCTGGCCCAATTATCCCGGGCCGTGGGCATACACATGATTCTGGCCACGCAACGCCCGTCCGTGAACGTGATTACCGGCACGATTAAAGCCAATTTCCCCGCGCGCATTGCCTTTCAAGTGGCGCAGAAAGTGGATAGCCGCACCATCCTCGACGCGGCCGGCGCCGACAAGTTGCTGGGCAAGGGCGATATGCTTTTCCTGCCGCCGGGCAGCAGCAAGCTGATTCGCTCGCAGGGCTCGATGACGTCCGACGAGGAAATCCGTAAGATTGTCGAGTTCATTCGCGAACAGAGCGGTCCGAATTATGAGGGCGCGATCAAGGAGAAGATCGAAAGCAAATCCGCCGCGTTGCCCGAGGTGGAAGAGGACGATGAAATGATGGAAGCGGCCATCGAAGTCATTCGCCAAACCCGGCGGGCTTCCACCTCCTCGTTACAGCGGCGGCTGCGCATCGGGTACACGCGCGCCGCCCGGTTGATGGATCAACTCGAAGAACGGGGGGTCATCGGTCCGCCCCAGGGATCCGATCCCCGTGAAATTCTCATCGATCTCGACGGCGATATCCCCCAACATGAAGCAGACGCCGTGGAAAGGGGGGACTGAGACATGGAGACGCTCGGCCAAAAACTACAGGCGGCCCGGACGGCGAAGAAGTTGACGGCTTCTGAAGCGGCCAAGGGCACGCGGATTAAGATTCAGCATATTCAGGCCATGGAACGGGATGATTTCAGCGCCATCCCCGCGCCGGCCTATGCCAAGGGATTCATCAAGATCTATGCGGAGTATCTGGAACTCGATCCGGCCCCGCTGATCGAAGAGTATCTTGACGCGCACGCGCCGAAGGCGCGTGCGCCGCTCATGCCCGCCGAAGAAGAACAGGAGGACGAGGGCGCCGGACAAGAGGGCGGCGGCCGATTTCAATGGCCGACCCTGCCCGACATCCCGTGGAAGAAGATCCTCAAACGGATCCGACTCCCGAAACTGGCCGTGCCCCGTTTCAAGAAGCCCCGCCTATCCTCGCGTGTGTTGATCCTTTACGGGGCGGGACTCCTGTTGTTCTTGATCATTCTTATGGTCGTCGTCCGCTTGAGTCGCGCGCCGGACGAAGAGGTGACCGTTGACGTCGAAGAACCGGCCGTGCTGGTTCCGGCGCCTGCGCGTGATGTCGATCCGCCGGATCATCCGTTGCCGTTGCTCGATGAACTGCCCGACCCGTACCTGGAATAGCCGCCATGAATGTGCCCAATGTATTAACTGTTGGCCGACTGGGCCTTGCCGCACTCCTGCTGGCGTTGCTATCGCTGCCCGATTCCATCCCGATGCTGAAAAGCCTCGCCTTTATCGTCTTCGTCGTGGCGGGCATCTCCGATTATCTCGACGGGTATCTGGCCCGCAATGTCTACGGTGTGACCTCGTTCGGGAAACTGATGGATCCCTTGGCGGACAAGGTCATTGTGTGCGCCGCCTTTGTCAGCTTCGTGGAACTCGGTCTCGTGCCCGCGTATATCGTGGTGATCATCATCGCGCGCGAGTTTCTTGTTACGGGGTTGCGATTGTTGGCGCTGGAAAAGGCGCTGGTCATATCCGCCGGCCGTTGGGGCAAGCACAAGACCATCTGGCAGATCGTTGCGATCATCATCATTCTGCTCGGCTTGGCCATACGGCATGATGTCCTGATGGGCGCGGACGCTTCCCTGCTTGAAAAATACGACTTGGCGTTTCAATACATCGCCTACGCCATCTCCATCGGTGTGGCGCTGATCACCGTCGCCTCCGGCTATCTGTATTTCATGGAAAACAAAGGCGTATTGCGCCGGCACTTGTAATGCCCATTACAGGGCCGCCACCCTTCCTCGAATACACTTAACCGACTTCACTTCCTGAGTTCAACAATGGGACACCCGCGGGCGAAATCGTAATCGAAGTCCCAGCTTATGTTAGTTCCCATGTCTGCATCGGATCAACCCGGATTAGAGTTTCTCCCCCCTCTTTTTCTTACCAGCCATGTTTCCGCAGCCAGAGATTAGGGCGAAAGATTAAGGCGAAAGACAAGGGGGGAAGGACGCTGTTTCTTTATCTTTCACCCTTATGCGCGCCGTGGAAAGGCCGCATCGCCCAGTGGGTGCGAAACCCGCCCGGCCCCTGTCGCTCCGGCCGGAAGCAGTTGGAGCAGGCGTGGAGGTAACGAAGCGTCTGAAGCCTCCGATGT
>SLGY01000166.1 GCA_007136425.1 Kiritimatiellia bacterium | reverse complement strand
GTCGGGTTGTTCCGCCGGGTCGTCTTCGCCGGGTTGCGGCTCCGGTTGAGGCGGTTGCTGCGCGAGTTGCATCTCCAGTTCTTCCCGAAACCGGTCGGCGAGTTCATGGTTGACCTTCGCGTCGCGATCCGCCGGATCCAGTAGCAGCACATTTTGATAGCTTTCCAGCGCGCGTTCGGCGAGTCCGATGGCCGGTTCCAGTTGTTGTTCCTCCGCGAGCCCGTAGGCCTGGCGCAGCAACGCGTTGCCGCGATTGAAATGCGCGGACTGCTGCACGTCCAGATCGGTAGAACGCAGCGCTTCCTGATAGGCCTCGGCCGCCTCTTCGTATCGGCCCTGGTGATAGAGCGCATTGGCGCGGTTATGCAGGGCGCGTGCCGGGTCCAGCCGGGTGGGGCCGGCCTCTTCCGCCGCGCGGTGAAAGGCGTCCGCCGCATCCTGAAAACGTTCCTCGCGATATTCGCGAAGCCCTTCCCGCATGGCGTCGCGCGGCGCGTCGGCGAACGCCGTCGCGGCCGAGACGAGCAGAACCAACCCCGCCGCCGCACAGGCAACACGCCGCCGTCCGGTGCCGGGCGCCGGTCGGGCAGACGCACCGGTATCGCAAGCGCAGATATGGGCCGGCGCATGCATCATGAATGCACCTCCTTGCGCCGCGCGCGGCGCGTTCCGTCACTCATCACCGCTTCCACCCCCAAAAGCAGCAGCGCCACCCCGAGAAACCAGCCGAACCGGTCTTCGTAGGTGAGTACCTGTTCCGTGTCGAACAAGTCCCGCTGCAACGGGGCGATGCCCTGTTCATAAATGCGATCCAACCCGAAATCCATGGGGGTCGCGCGCACATACATGCCGCCCGTACGCGCGGCGAGCCGTTCGAGCAAATCCTCTTCGAGGCGCGTGCGCACGATATTACCTTCCCGATCCCGCAGAAAAGTCGTTCGGCCCTGATCATCCGTCATGGGGATCAGATCGCCTTCCGGCGTCCCGACGCCGACAGCGAAGAGCCGGATATCCCGGCGCCGCAATTCGTCGATCACAGCCAACGGATTCCCTTCATGGTCCTCGCCGTCGGTGATCAGCAGGATAACGCGGTCCGCCGTCGTATCCTCGTCGAACGAATTGATGGCCCGGCGCAACGCTTGTTCAATCGCCGTGCCGCCGCGCGGAATGATGTCCGTATCCACATCGTCTAGCATCATCAGAAACGCCCCGTAATCGGAGGTCTGCGGACAATACAAATAGCTGTCGCCGGCGAAAGGTATCAACCCGATCCGGTCACCGCGCAATTGCGATACCAGGTCGCGGATACCGAGCTTGGCCCGTTCCAGCCGGTTCGGGCGAATATCTTCGGCCCGCATGCTGTTGGATGTATCGAGCACCACGAGAATCTCCAGTCCTCTATGCTGCACCTCAATCCAGCGCTCGCCCCATTGCGGGCGGGCCAGGGCCAGGATGGCCGCCGTCAACGCCGCCAGCCACAGGATCAGCCGTCGCCGTTGCCGGACGCGCCGTTTTTCGGGCAGTACACTTTGCAACACGGCATCGTCCATGATCGCTCGAAGCCGGTTCTCGCGCAGGCGGGTCAAGAGATACAGCACCACCCCCAGGACCGGCACGGCCCAAAGCAAATGCAGCAGTTCCGGAGCGCCCCATTGCATCACGGCCACCTCCCCAGGCGTGCGACGGCCAATACCCGTTCGAGCGCCAGCAAGCCCACTGCCCACAAAAGAAACGGCATGAACCGTTCCTCGTATCGAGTGTACTCTTCCACTTCGATCTCCGTCCGTTCCAGCTCGTCGATCTCCTCGTAGATGCGTGTCAACGCCTCCGTATCGTCCGCATGAAAGTATTGTCCGCCCGTGATATCCGCGATCCGCTTCAACTGATCTTCGTCGAATACCGCCAATTGGCGCACGTACCGTTGTCCGCCGAACGGATCGCGCACGGGAAACGGGGCATACGTCTGTGTGCCCGCGCCGATGGTATGCACGCGCACGCCGAGCGCCGCCGCCGCGCGTGCGGCGTTTTCCGGCGAGATCGCCCCGGCATTGTTCACCCCGTCGGTGAGCAGCACGATCACTCTGCTTTCCGCCTCGCTGTCGCGTAACCGGTTCAAGCCGGACGCAATGGCCGATCCGATGGCGGTCCCGTCCCGGACCATGGCGATTTCAATCCGGTCAACCTGTTGCACGAGCCAGCCGTGATCAAACGTCAACGGCGCCATGACGTAGGGCACGCCCGCGAACGCGATAACGGAAATGCGGTCGTCGCGCCGACGCCGTATGAAATCCTTTGCGGCGTGCACGCAGACCTCCATCCGGTTCACGCGCCGGTCCTCAAGATAGAAGTCTTCGGCCAGCATGGACGACGACACGTCGATCAGGAGAACGAGGTCGATCGCTTCCCGGTCCACGCGGCTTTCGTCCAAGCCCACCTGCGGGCGCGCCAGGGCGATCACGATCAATGCCAGCCCGGCGGTGTACAGGACCGGCAACACGACCCGAGCCCGCGCAACCCAGGAACCCGGCAGGCCGCGCAACGCCCGTCCGTCGCTGAATCGCAACGGCGCGCGCCGGCGCCGGCTATAGCGCAACCAGACCAGGAGCGGCGCCGCAAGCAACAGCAACAAAAACCATGGATGCAGGAACGTCATGGCGTCGTTTCCTCCCGAGCGGGTTCCTGCGTTTCGCGGATAAGCCTTTCCGCCGCATCGAACGCCGCGCGCATATCCGTCGTATCGGGTCGGAACCGCGCGAATTTCACGAGATCGCTCTGTTCCAGGAAGCTGCGCACATGCGCCTGCTGCTCCGCCGTCAGGGCGCGCGTCTCGGACGCGTCGCGGATAAACTCTTCCGTAGTCGATTCCGGGGCGCGCAACTGAAAACGGTCTTCCAGATAACGCCGCACAATGCCGGACAACTCCGTATAGAACGGATCGACCTGTCCCGATTCGATATATTGCTTGTCCCGCAACATGCGCAACGCGTTCAGCGCCGTCTCATGCGCCGGGCGCGGCGGCGCCTGTTGCAGAATCGTGCGCGGCTTGCGCAACACCCGCGCCACGATCAGGCCGAGCGCCAGCGCCAGCACGGCGATTCCCGCCAAGACCGGCACCCAACGCGGGATCCGGCTCGGCCAGGCCAGCGGCGGCCTGATCGGCGCGATCTCCGTTTCGTCGTCGAGCAACGACACCACTTCCAGCACCGTATCCGGTATCGGGCGCGTGACGGGCTCGTCCGCGTCGACAACGAATTCCACGCGCCCGGTCCATACGTGGTGCGTGCCGGTCTTGAACGAGGTAATCCGGTACTCGTGTTGCGTGATTGCCAGTTCGTCCGACACGGCGCTGCGCGTCACCCCGCGATCGCGCACGGTAATCGCTTTCGATTCCGCCGGATCGGGAACCATCACCTGCGCGGCCGGCGGATGCGTCGCCGCGAACTCCAACCGCACCACATCGCCGAGCGTGATCCGGTTTGTGCTCAACGTCGCGGACACCTCATACGGCTCGACCGGCGTTCCCGTCTCCTCGGCGGGCTGACAGGCCGTGAACACCGTCGCCAGAACAGCCGCCGGCGCCAATCGAAAAGCAAAAGATGAAGGTCGAAAATGCATCACGTTCTCATTCTCTGTTCGCGCATGCGAAAGAAACGCATCAACGCCTTGCCATATTCCTCGCCCGCATACACCTCGATGCTGTCGATCCCGCTTCGGCGCAATTGATTCAGTCGGTCCCGGCGCCGCGCGGCTTGCATGGCCGCCAGGCGGCGGCGCGTCCGGCGATGCGAGGTATCGATCAAATGGCGCGTACCGGTTTCCGCGTCTTCCCATTCGATCAAGCCGGCGCGGGGCCACATCTGCTCCCGTTTATCGCCCACGACCACGCCGATCAGATCATGGCGCCGCGCTGAAATGCGCAACGGCTTTTCGGTCGGCTCATCGTAAATGAAATCGCTGATCAAAAATGTCACCGCGCGGCGCGGCGACACATGATTCAAGAAATCGAGCGCCGGTTTCAGCCGCGTCCCGCGCCGGCGCGGTTCGAAATAGAGCACGTCACGGATCACGCGGAGCACGTGCGATACCCCTTTGCGCGGCGGGATATAATGTTCCACGTCGTCCGTGAACAGGATCAATCCGACCCGGTCATTGTTCTGGATCGCCGAGAACGCCAGTACGGCCGCCAGCTCGGCCGCCAGATCCTTCTTTAATTGCGGCGTGCTCCCGAATTGGTTCGACGCGCTGATATCGACCACCAGCATCACCGTCAGTTCGCGTTCCTCGATATACTTCTTGATAAAGGGATGCCCCATGCGCGCGGTCACATTCCAGTCGATCGCGCGGATATCGTCGCCCGGCACGTATTCACGCACTTCATGGAACTCCATGCCCTGACCCTTGAACACACTGTGATAGTGTCCGGAAAACACGTCCGACACCCGGTGTTTGGTCCGGATCTGAATCCGTCGAATCTTCTTTATGACGTCTTTCGGAATCATGACGCAATGAACGCCGATGGCCGCGCCGATCGGCGTTCGGAATGGTTCACGGCACCGGCAGCTCGTTCAATACTCGTTCGATCAACATGTCCGAGGTCAGTTCCTCGGCTTCCGCCTCGTAGGAGACGATCACGCGATGGCGCAGGATATCGGGCGCGACGGATTTCACGTCCTGAGGCGTCACATATCCGCGCCCGTTCAGAAACGCGTGCGCGCGGGCGCCCACGGTGAGGTAGATCGTCGCGCGCGGCGATGCGCCGTAGCGCAGGTAATCGCGCAGATTCAGCCGGTACTGGTCCGGATCGCGCGTGGCGAAGACGATGCTCAGGATGTAGTCCTTGATCTTTTCATCCACGTAGATGTCGTCGATCAGGTTCCGCGCGCGCATGAGCGCGTCCGGCTCGATCACGGGATTCACGTCGAACGACTTGCGGGTGAACGCCATCGCGTCGAGAATCTTGCGTTCCTCCTCGAACGAGGGGTACGTGATTTTGAGTTTCAGCATGAACCGGTCCACCTGGGCTTCCGGCAGCGGGTAGGTCCCTTCCTGTTCGATCGGGTTCTCCGTTGCCAACACCAGAAACGGTTCGGGCAACGGAAAGCTCGTCTGCGCGATGGTCACCTGGCGTTCCTGCATCGCCTCGAGCAGCGCGCTCTGGACTTTGGCCGGGGCGCGATTGATTTCGTCGGCGAGAATGATGTTGGAAAAGATCGGCCCTTTCTTGGTGCTGAAATCGCCGGACTTGGGGTTGTAGATCTGTGTGCCGATCAGGTCCGCCGGCAACAGGTCCGGCGTGAACTGGATCCGCTGAAAACCCGTGTTCAGGCAGGCGGCCAGCGTCTTCACCGATAACGTCTTGGCCAGACCCGGCACGCCCTCCAATAGCAGGTGTCCGTTGGACAGCAACCCGATGATCAGTCGGTCCACGAGATATTTCTGGCCGACAATGACCTTCTCCATTTCCGCGCGCAACGTGCGGACGAACCCGCTCTCTTCCCGGACGCGTTGATTGATGACGTCAATGCCCGTCGTTTCCGTGCTCATATCCTTAGTCTCCTGTTCTCCGTTGAATAGTCGGCCGCTTCCCTAACGGACCCAGCATAATCGGCGTCCGATCTTACCGCAAACGGGAAGTGCCGTCGCCATATCAGCCATAATAGACGCCACTTGATCGGCGCTGGTTCAAAAAAAGACTTTCCAATCGTTGGAAGCGAAAAGCGGATGGTTTTCCAATCATTGGACGCTTCTGGACCCCGATTTTCCAGTCGTTGGAAAAGTCGCGGCGTGAGCGGTCGTCGTTGACGTGGTAGCTTGAATTGATAAGCTGCCTCTCCCCACGCGCTGTGGCGCGTTTGTTTTACGTGAAGGAATGCGAGATGCCGGTTCGACGTTTATTGTTCTTCTTCTTTATTTTGAGTGGCGCGCTGCGCGCGGTGCATGCGGCGGAGCCCGTGGACCGAGTGGCGGTGTTGTTTGACGGGCCCGGCTGGTATTTCGAGGAGCTGCTGGCGGCGGTGGAGACCGAAACGGTTTCGTTGACGGACCGGAATGTGGAGTTTCTCGTGGAAGCCCGTTTCAACGCCGATTGGGATAGCGCACGAATCCCGCATATGCTGGACGCGGGGTTGGATGAGCCGGACGTGGATCTGGTCTTTGCCGCGGGCATGTTGGTCGCCCAGGAGGCGGCCCGGCCGGAGCGGGAACTGTCGAAACCGGTGCTGGCCGGGTTCCCGCAGGATTCGGGTTTGTCGGTTTTTCCCAAGAAGCAGAATTTCTCGTACGTGCTCAGCCGCGAACGCGTGACGCGCGATGTGGCCAAGATGCGCGACCTTTTTGACATGGACCGGTTGTACTGTCTGGTTGACGAGGCGCTGGCGGAACATATGGACGGCGTGGACGAGTTGGCCCGTCGTTTGTCCGAACAAGCGGACATGCCGGTGGAGCTGTTGCCGGTGACCGGGGATCCTCAAGCGGCGTTGGACATGGTGCCGGATACGGCGACGGCCGTTTACATCACGCCATTGGTCCGGATGGACGCGACGGCGCGCGCGGAATTGTTCGGCGCTCTGGCCGATCGCGGGGTGCGCACGTTTTCGATATTGGGCGCCGTCGACGTTGAGCTGGGCGCGCTGGCCGGGCTTACGCCGGATACCCGTACACGTTTGGCGCGGCGTCTGGCGCTGAATCTCATTGCGCTGTTGGAAGGGCGGTCGGCGGAAAGTTTGCCGACGGAGTTCAGCTTGCCGGAACAACTGTTCGTTAATGAAGAGACCATGCGGCGCGCGGATTATCGCAAGCCGATGGGAATCCTGCTCGAGGCCCGCTCGATTCGTGGTCGCACGGAAGAGGAGCCGACCGGAGAGCGGTTGAATGTGCACGACGCGTTGGCGCGGGCGTTGACGCATAATGTGCAATTGGACCGGGTTGCGGCGGACCGGGCGGCGGCCGAACAGGACCGATTGGCGGCGCGCAGTGCGTTGTTTCCACAGATCGACGGACAGGCGGGATACAGGGAAATCGATCGCGATAGCGCGGCGGCCTCGTTCGGTATCGAGCCGCGCAGCCGAACCACGGCGGGGGCGCAGGCGCGACAGGTGCTGTTCAATGATCAGGTGTTCAGCCGACTGCGCGCCGCGACGCGCGGGGTGTCGCGCGCTGATTGGGAAACGGAAGAGGCGCGTCTTGCTGTGATGGAAACCGCCGCGGTACGTTTTTTCGACGCTTTATCGGCCCGCGCCTTGTTGGAAGTGGAACGGGACGAGTTGGAGCGAATCAGGGAGAACCTGGAGTTTGCGCGGTTGCGCGTGAATATCGGTGAGACGGGACGCGAAGATGCGTTGCGCTGGGAATCGGAGGAGGCGCGGCAACTGGCGTCGATGCTGGCCGCCGAGGCGCGTTGGGAAGCTGCGTTGGCGGCCTTGAACCAGGCGCTGGGCGAGGATCCGGAAGTGGACTGGCGTCTGGAAGCGGTGGAGCTGGAGGATGTGGAAACGTATTTTCTTGATGAGGAACTTAAGTTTGCGAGTGGCGACGCCGATGTGGTGCGTGCGCTAACGGGGTTCTGGCGCGAGTGGGCGCTGCGCCAATCACCGGCGCTTAAAGCGCTCGACGAGGCCCTGGCCGCCAAGGGGATGGTGGCCGACGCCGAGCGGCGCTCCCGGTTCCTGCCCTCCGTGGGAGTGCGGGCCGGCTATGAACACGTCATCGATCGCCGGACCGAGGGCCCGGACCTGGTGGGCGGCCTGGCGGGGCTGGGCATGCCGGTCGAGGGGACCGATCTGCCCGACGATCAATGGCACGTGGCCGTCGTCGCGGATGTGCCGCTTTTTGACGGCGGTCAACGCCGGGCGGCCGCCGCGCGCGCCCGTGCGGAAGTGCACCGCCTGGAGGCGTTGCGTCGCGAAGCCCGCGAACAAACAGAACAAGCGGTTGTTGCGACCTACAACCAGGTCATGGCTTCGCAACCGGCCATCCGGTTGTCACGTCAACGCGTTCGCGCGGCGCAGGACTCTTTGCAATTGATTCAAGACCGCTATCAGCAAGGCGCCGTCGGTATGCTCGACCTGCTCGACGCACAGGGCCGGGCTTTTGCCGCTGAGCAGGCGGCGGTGATTGCGGTTAGCCGTTATCTTCAGGACCTGGCCCGTTTTCAGCGGGCCATCGCCTGGTTCGGCTGGCTGCAACCGGACGAAGAGCGAGCGGCGTTGGCGGCGGAAATGAGGGCGTATCTGGAGGACGAACCATGAGTGCGATATGGCGCGGCGGAACAATCTTGCTGCTGGGAGTAATCGGTTTGGGCTTGGCGTTCGGCTGCGGTCGGCGCGCGGAGGAGCCGGGGCCGCCGGTGCGGCCGGTGGTGACGATGGAGGTTGAGGAACCCCTGTCGGAGCGGACTCGCCGGTTTGCCGGTGTGACCCGCGGCGAGGAGGAAACGCCCGTCAGTTTCCGTGTGGGCGGTGAGATCGCCGAGTTGCCGGTTCAGTCCGGCGATGAAGTGGAGGCGGGCGATTTGATTGCGCGCCTGGACACGGAGGATCTCGAACTCAACGTGCGCCGGCTGGAAGCGCAACGCGCGCTGGCTGTCGCGCAGGAGCAGCAGGCGGTGGCGGAATACGAGCGTGTGCGCGCCCTGTTCGAAGCGGACACGGTCAGTCGCAGCGACTTTGACCAAGCCCGGTCCGCGCGCGACGCGGCCGAAGCGCAGCTCGAAACGGCGCAGGCCGCGTTGAACCAGGCGCGTCAGGAACTCGAACACGGGACGCGCTACGCGCCGCGGGCCGGCACCATCATTGCCGTGCCCGCCAATCGCTATCAGTTTGTCAGTCCCGGTCAGCCGGTAGCCGTGTTGCGCGCGGATGATGCGATTATTCTGGAGGTCTCCGTGGCTGAGACGCTGGCCAACGATCTGGCCGTCGGGCAATCGGCCGTTGTGACGTTGGAAGCGTTGCCCGGGCGCCGCTTCGATGCGGAGGTCAGCGAAATCGGGGCCGGACTGAGTGGTCTGGCGGCGGTCCCGGTCAAGGTGCGGTTGAAAGAGGCGCCGGAATCAATCCGGTCCGGTCAGGCGGGCGAGGCGGAAATCGTGTTCGAAGAGGAGCGCACCGGCGTATGGATTCCGTTAACGGCCGTGACCGGCGCCCCGGAAGCGCAACGCTTTGTCTGGGTTGTTGGTTCCGAAATGTCGGCCGTTGAGCGGCGTGCGGTGGAAACCGGGCGGTTATGGGATGACCGTATCGAAGTGCGCGCGGGATTGTCGCCGGGTGAACGCATCGTCATCCGCGGCGCCAACCGCCTGAGCGATGGCCAGGAAGTGCGTGAGATCGAATGAAGCTGCTTGAAATAGCGCTGCGCAATAACCGGACCACCATCGTCCTCTTTTCCATGATTGTGCTGGCCGGGATCACCGCTTTCCGGCAGCTGCCGCGTCTGGAGGATCCGAAATTCACCATTCGCGATGCGGTCATCGTGACCGTATTCCCCGGGGCGGCGCCGGACCGGGTGGAGCATTTGGTGACCGACGTGCTGGAAACGCATATTCGTGAGTTGGACGAAGTGGAGCGGGTTGAATCGCAATCGCGTAACAACGTTTCGATCGTCAATGTGCGTGTCAAGGATCAGGTCAAGGATTTGCAACCGGTTTGGCAACGTTTGCGCAACAAGGTGGACGACGCGGAGGCGGAATTGCCGGAAGGCGTGCGTGCGCCGGTGGTGCACGACGATTTCGGCGATGTGTTCGGTATTCTGCTGGCTTTGACCGGTACGGATTATACGCCCGCGGAGCAGAAGGAATATGCCGAGCAGATTCGCGATCAGCTCCGGCAATTGCCGGCCGTGGCCCGGGTGGAATTGCACGGCATTCAGCCGGAACGAATCTTCATTGAGATTTCCAATGCGCGCCTGGCGGGGCTGGGTATCAGTCCGTATATGCTGGCCCGCATGTTGGAGGCGCAGAACGCGATACAGCCCGGCGGAGACGCGAAAGTGGGCGAGGAACGGATCATCATTGAGCCCACCGGCGCGTTCCGCTCGGTGGAGCATTTGCGCGACACGTCCATCCGCCTGCCGGGGGTGGAGGAGGCGGTGCTCTTGCGGGATATCGCCGACGTGCGGCGCGGCTATGTTGAGCCGCCCGCGCCGATGGCGCACATGAACGGCGAAGATGCGGTGTGGATTGCGATCAGCATGGTACCCGGCGAAAACATTGTCCATCTCGGCGCGGCGGTCCGGGCCGAAATGGAACGGATCCGGGCGGACTTGCCCGTGGGGCTGGACCTGAACGAGTTGTATATGCAGCCGGACTTTGTCGCCCGGTCCATCAACGAGTTCATGGTGAACCTGGCGACGGCGGTGTTGTTTGTTGTTATTGTGATGTTGCTGTTTACCGGATTGCGTACCGGCATCATCGCCGGCGCGATCCTGCCGATGGCGGTGCTGTTGGCGTTGGCCTTGATGCCGTGGTTCGGTGTGGAACTGCAAAAGGTGTCTATCGCCGCCCTGATTATCGCGTTGGGCTTGCTGGTTTCGAACGGGATCGTGGTCAGCGAGAATATTCTGGTGCGCATGACCGAGGGCGAGGACCGGTTGGAGGCGGCCGGCAACGCCGTGCGCGAGCTGGCGTTTCCGCTGCTGGCTTCCCAGTTGACCACGATTCTGGCGTTCATGCCGATTGCCACGGCGCAATCGATCGTGGGCGAGTATACGCGTTCGCTGTTTATCGTGGTGGCGATTGCCCTGTTAGGGTCCTGGATGTTGGCGCTGACGTTCACGCCGTTGTTGAGTTATGTCTTTCAGCGACCGGCCGCGCCGAAAGGCGACGGCGGTCCGGGCCGCGTGAGCCGGTGGTATCAATGGTGTCTGGTTGCGGCGTTGCGGCATCGTGGCGCGGTGGCGTTGGGCGTAGCGCTGGCCACGGTGCTGGCCATTTGGGGTTTTACGCGTGTGCCCACCATATTCTTCCCGCCGGCAGAGCGCGAAATGTTCATCGTGCAATTGGACTTGCCGGCCGGCAGTGATATCACGGCCACCCGGGAACGGGCGCGGCTGGCGGAATCTTGGTTGCTGGCGCGCGAGGAGGTTGTGTCCGTCGGTGCCATGACGGGTTCCGGCGGACCGCGCTGGTACCTGTCCCTGGCGCCGGAACAAACGAATCCGGCCTATGCGCTGTTGATCGTACAGACCCGCGCGCCGACGGATGTGTCCGTCCTGATTCCGCTGCTCCGCGATGTGTTGGATGAAGAGCAGCCCGAGGTGCGCGCCCGCGTGGAGCCGCTGGAAATGGGGCCGCCGGTCGGGTTCCCGATTCAAATCCGCCTGCACGGCGAGGATATCCCCGAATTATATCGGCAGGCCGATCACGTGCGCGCGGTGCTGCGAGAGACGGCCGGTGTGTTCAATATTCATGATGACTGGGGCGAGTGGACCAAGAAGATGGTCGTCGATGTGCACCAGGAATCGGCCAAACGCGCCGGTTTAACTAGTCAAGAGATCGCGTTGTCGTTGATGTCCCAGATGTCGGGTATCCCGGTCACTGAATACCGGGCGGAAGGCGATTTGATTCCCGTGGTGATGCGTTCGCCCGTCGAACGGCGCGAGGACCTTGCGGCATTGGAGGATATCCATGTCTACTCCTATGCCACCGGACGCAGCGTGCCGTTGAGACAAGTGGCCCGGGCGGAACTGGACTGGCAACCCAGCAATATTCGGCGCCGCGACCAGATGCGCACGATGACCGTGCAGGCCGATGTTGCCGGGCGTTATTCCAGCGATGCGCTGGCGGAAATCGAGCCGCAACTGGCGGCGTTACAGGCTTCGGCCGATTGGCCGTTGGGTTATGCCCTCGAAGTCGGCGGCGAAGACGAGGAAAGCCAGCATGCGCAAGCTTCGATCTTGGCCGGTGTCGGACCGGCCGGCGCGCTGTTGTTTCTGGTGTTGCTCGTGCAATTCAACTCCATCCGCAGCACCTTGCTCATTGTGTTGTCCATCTTTCCCATGATGGTCGGCATTACGCCCGGCATGTGGCTGACGAATACGCCGTTCGGATTCATGGCCCTGCTCGGCTTGATCAGTCTGGCGGGGATCATCGTCAACAACGCCATTCTGTTGCTGGACCGGATCAACACGGAACGAGCCGCCGGCCGGGATCCGGCCGACGCGGTCATGACCGCCGCCGTCAAGCGTCTGCGCCCGATTTGTCTGATGGCCTTTACCGCTATCATCGGGCTGTTGCCGTTGGCGGTTAAGGGCGGCGCGTTATGGCAGCCGATGGCCAACGTCATGATCTTCGGCCTGCTCACCGCCACCGTGGTTGGGCTGGTGCTGACGCCGGTCCTCTACGCGTTGTTCTTCCGCATCCCCGCGCCGACAGTCGAGAGCAGCACGGCGGAACCGGCTCAGTCCGGGCAATAATGCTAGCCTCTCCTCTTTTTCGGCGAATGAGATACTGTAGAAAACTGAATGACCTTGGCGTGGATTCTCTCTTGAATCTCGAATTATTTTTGCCAAACTATATATAGGAGGTAGCAATCATCGAGAAAAGGAGGTTCTCATGAAGGCCAAGATTCTGACCGCGAGCGCAGCTCTGTTTGCCTGGGGCGTGTTGTCCAGCCCGCAAGCTTTTGCGCAGAGTGACGAGTGTCCCTGTTGCTACGTGCCCGAAGCCGCCAACGTCTCTGAATTAGCCCGGTACGAGAATCCAGAAGAGGCGAAGAGCAATCCAGACGGGGAAAGAAGACAGTCGGTCGGGTATATTAATTTCAACGTGACGGGGGATGAGGCGATCCGGGAGGAATTCGATCTGGCGCTCGGCATGCTGCATCACATGATGTATCGTCAGGCACGTTCGACGTTCGAGTCGATCGCCGAAAAAGATCCGGACTGCGCCATGGCGTATTGGGGCATTGCGACCTCCCTGTTCCAGCCGCTCTGGCCGGGGCGGCCGAGCGCGGAGGATTTACAACGCGGTTGGGAGTTGAGCAACCAGGCGCGCGACTTGGCTGAGACGGATCGCGAACGGCTCTTGATCGAATCTACGGCGGCGTTTTTCCGGGATCCGGAAACGGCCGATTACTGGACGCGTATTGCGCGCTGGGCCGAAGGCATGGAACAGGCGTATGAAGCGTATCCCGACGATTTGGATACGGCGGCGCTGTACGGTTTGTCGCGCGTGGCGCTGGCCCAGGTGGTGCGGAACCGCGACCCGCTGTTGGACGAGGCCGAGCGCGTGCTGGGCAAGGTATTCGAAGAGGCTCCCGCGCATCCCGGCGGCATCCACTACAGCATTCATGCCACGGACGTGGACGGGCGGGCCGAAAACGCGCTGGACAGGGTCGAGGCCTACGGCAAGATCGCGCCGGAAGTGCCGCACGCGCTGCACATGCCGTCGCACATTTATGTGCGGCTTGGTGCCTGGCCGGAGGTCATCGATTGGAACGCCCGTTCGGCGGAATCCGCCCTGAACTTTCCGGTGGGTGATCGCGTGTCGCTGCATCATATCCATGCCCTGGACTACAAGCTCTACGGCTATCTGCAACAGGGCAACGACGCGCAGGCGCACGAAGTGCTGGAGGATGCCTTGACCACGGAGCCCTACCAGGAGGATTTCGTGGTGGCTTTTCACAAAGCCATCATGCCTGCACGTTACGCGGTAGAGCGTCGTGATTGGGAGTCGGCCGCGCGGCTGCGACCCGATCGGCCGGATTACCTTGCGTGGGAACGCTACGGCTGGCCTCGCGCCATCAGTTGGTTCGCGCGGGGCATCGGCGGGTTGAAGACCGGCGACCTGGAATCAGCGCGCGAGGCCGAACAGGAAATCATCGCGCTGCGCGATGAGGCGCGTGAGGCCGGTGAAGAGGCGTTTGAAACCTACATCGAAGTGGACCGATTGATCTTGAGCGGCTGGCTGGCGTGGGCCGATGGCGAATACGATGAGGCGGTGGAACTCATGCGCGAGTCGGCGAAGCTCGAGCCGACCGTGGAGAAGCATCCCGTCACGCCGGGCGCATTGTATCCGCCGTACGAGGCGTTGGGCGACCTGTTGATGGCGTTGGATCGTCCGGAAGAGGCGTTGGACGCGTATGAAGCGGGCGACGCGATGTGGCCGGAACGCCGTAACACGCTGCTCGGGGCCATGCGCGCGGCGCGAGCACTTGGCGATGATGAGCAGGCCCGTGAGTTCCACGAACGCCTGCTAAAGAGCGCGGGTCTAGGCGATCATCCCATTCTGACGGAAGTACGGAAGGTCATGGGAGAATAATCCCGGATCGAGGGAGGTGTGTTGCGCGTGTCCGATCTGCGGCAGGTTGAGCAACACTACGGCCGAGCTGAACTGCTTGATATCATCCAGCGGGCGCTCCGGGAAGCGGGCAAGGATCTCTCGCGACTCGAACCGGCGGATCTGGCGCCGGTGGATGGAGATCGAAGAAGCAAAGTATGTATGAAGTCGAGATCAACCGATTACCCGTACGACATGAAGAGAAGGGGGCCATTTGGAGCAGCCTCATTCTGATGGCCTTTGCGCTGGTTGTCGGGGGGCTGCCTACGTGGTTCCTGATTTGGACGGTGCTTTCCGGGGATTTCCAGCCCGAGATGTTGTCGCTCCTGTTGTTCAGCATCGTGGGGCTTGTGCTGTTTGGCATTGGGTTGAAAAAGATTACGACGCGACGTGTGATCGAGATATCGGAGAGCACGGTCAAGTATCAGCAACGTTCGATATTTGGCCGTAAGTCCTGGGAAGAAGCGCTCTCGAATTACAAAGGGGTGTGGAGCCATTCGGTGCAGTATACCGGCAGCAACCATAGTTCCGAGTATACGGTGTACAAGCTGGATTTGCTGCATCCCAACCGGAAGCGGCGTTTAGCGTTGTACGCGTCGCGGTCTTCAGATGGACTGCGCGCGCGCCAGCAGAACTATTGCCGTCAGTTACAGGTTCCCGCCCTGGAGGGGGAGGATGAGGAGAACCTGACGGTGCGTGAAGTGGAGGATATCGGGAAATCGGTGGGGGAACTGGCCCGCGAAGGACGCATCGATACGGATTTCGATCCTTCCGCCGCTCCTCCTCCCGGGTTGCAATTCAACATGGAAGATGAGCAGTTGCGCATCACGTTGCCGCGCGCTCCTCGTTTATGGTTGGGTGTGCTGACAGGGATTCTGGTCGCGGGAGGATTTCTTGCCGCCGGGACGATGATACAGGATGCGCCGGGAATTCTTAACCTGATCGGTGTAGGTATCTTGTTGGCGACGATTGGCAGTGTGGTCTGGGAATTCATCACAGAGAAAGTCCTGACCATTGCGCCGGACTTTGTGCATGTTGGTCGTAAGACGCCATGGGGCGACACCAAGGGCCGTCATATTCCTGCTGCCGCGATTCAGACGATTCGTGTGGGAAGGCGAATCAATAATCAAGGGCCCGTTGCGCTTCTGCTGGGCAAGGACGATCTGCCCTATGCCGTCGGCGCCGGATTGCCAAAAGAAACGCTCGAATGGTTGCGCAACTGCGTGCTGGCGATTGTTTCCAAAGGGGCATAGTGCTGCGCGTCGGGCCCGGACCCCGGGTTTGTTAGGGCAACGACTTGCGTAGCATGGCCTGACTCTGCGGCGGGGAAGAACGTCCAACATCGAACGTCCAACATCCAACATCGAACGTCGAACGTCGAACATTGAACATTGCGCGTTCAATGTTTTTGTTCTATATATTCCCAATGACAGGAGGTCGAGGATGGTCTCGGTCAAGCGGTGATCACGGAGAGCGATATCGTCCCGGAACGAAACGAGGAGCAGGCACGAACGAAGAAAGGAACTCGAAATGAAACGTGTCAACATAGGTATGGTTATGGCCCTGTTGATCGGGAGCACGGCCCTGGGGCGGCCGGAGTGGAAGGCGGATGTCAGCGATGTGGCCATACCGGATGTGCCCGCGCAGGGGCAGGTTCACGGGGTTGATTTCGAGGTGGAGGAGGCGACCATCAGTGGCGGTGTTCTCACTTTGAGGCAGGGCGAAGACTTTTTCGCCGATCAGGAACTGATGATATTCTTGTTTCTGGAAGAGGATGAATCGCCCGCCGGGAAAGAGTATCTGGCGCAACCCGGCGAGCAGCAATTCGGCAATCCGCACATCCACATGAGATATCGGGTCGAGGGGGAGAGTATGCCGGAAACCGAAATGTTCATGAACCGGTACTCCATACAGCTTCGATTCGGGGAGATCGCGGACGGGACATTGTCGGGCGAAATCTATCTCACGCTTCCGGACGAACACGAAAGCTTTGTGGCGGGAAGATTCGAGGCGAAGCTGGAGGAGTAGCCGCAGGGTCGTATGAGACAGAGAAAGGGAAGCGCTTAGATATCATGTCGCAGAGTCGATACCGACCACGG
This sequence comes from Kiritimatiellia bacterium, assembly GCA_007136425.1. Classification (GTDB taxonomy): domain Bacteria; phylum Verrucomicrobiota; class Kiritimatiellia; order SLAD01; family SLAD01; genus SKZA01. Next base: position 4,597 of record SLGY01000166.1, on the reverse strand, counting down.
GTTCTTTAGCCCGCATGTTGCACGAAGCAGAAGATTTTTCCGCCGGAGGCGGATCCGCCAAAGGAGGAAACGCAAAGCCCGCGAAGCTCGCAAAGGCCGCAAAGTTATTGCTTTTGGGGTGAGGGTGAGGGCGTTTTTCGGGATGCGCACTCCCAGGCTGTTGCCCCATTTCTGTACCGTCGTAATCATGAGTTATTCCCCGCAGAGGTGACTACCAGCGTCATTAGGCTCCTCGGCTCCGTCGCCTGGGAACGTCTTTGAGGTTCTTCTGGTGTCCCCAAGTCTTGCCAGGCGCACCGCGCTTTCTCTTGCTATGAGTGCTTCAAGGACCATATGGGGCAAAGGCGTCTTCTCTTTGACCCCGGTAATGGCGCGTGCTTTAAAGTCGATCTCGTCGTTAGGCTGCCCGGATATCCTTTATCTCCCATCCGGGAAAGACAAGAACGGCAGGGTGACATTTGAGGGCTCGCGCCAGGGTCTTTGCTCGCTCGATCCCGAGGTTGATCCGGTCGTTTTCGATACCCGATATGGTCGATTGAGGAATTCCGGTGAGGTCAGCCAGTTCCGTTTGGCTGAGTTCCTGGAGTTCCCGCATAATCCGGACGGATTCCCCGACGGAAACATCAACCGTCTTCTTGGCTTTACGATAGTCTTTCATCCTATTTTCTCCGGTAATCATGTGCGGTAACGTTGATCACCTGCACGTACAGTTGTTGGTTCTCGATCTTGTATATCACGCGATACTGTTGACCCAGTCGTGACGACCGATATCCTTTCCATTCACCACGCAGGGCTTCGTCATGAAATCCCTTGATCTGACGAAGGCCCTCTGGGCCGGAAATAGTCACGATGTCCTTCCATTTCTCGTACCGCCTCAGAACTTCCACCGGTATACGCGGAAGTCGCCTGACCACGTCGCGGTGTTCATATACGTCCCACATACCATAAATGTACTAGACCATATAAAGCATGTCAAGAGCCGCGAACTGCATTTATGCTCAGCCTAATGCGGCGCTCACAGCGCGCCGCATCCCGCGCACGAAGCGCGCGGGACTTTAACACGGAGGCGGCGCTTATTCTTTTGCGGGCTCGAGTTGGTCGCGTGGGATGGTGATTCGGACCGGCCAGTGATCGCTTGTTTCGTCCGACACTTCCACCATTTCCGCTTGCGGCTCGCCCAGGCCGCGCGTGAAGAAATGGTCGAGGGTGGTGGGTTCGTACAGGTCGCTGCCACGCCAGGTCAGCCGTTCTTCGCGCGGGGTGTCGCCCCACGTATGATGAAACCCGGCGTCGACCATCATTTCGATCGCGTCGTCGCCGAATTGACCGTCGTGATTGGTGTTGAAGTCGCCGCCGACGATCACGCCCTCTACGCGGTCCCAAAACGCCGATTCCATCTCGTCGATATGTTCGAGCAATTGCCGGATGCTTTCGTTGCGTAGCTCGTAATTGCGACGCGCCTGGAATTCGGACTCGGCCAGGTTGCTTTTGAGGTGCACCGAATATACCAGCAACACGCGGAGGGTATCGCCCGGCAACTGTATCGCGGCCACACTGAAGCCGCGGCCCGGCGTGAATTCCTCGCCCTCTTGCCAGGGTTCCGCCCATGCGGCGTACACGGGCCATTTGGAGGCGATGGCGATTTGTTGCGGCCAGTATTCGCCCGTAGACCGGCTGCGAAATCCCGATACGATCACGGGTTGAAGGTCGGGCACGACCGCGCATAGATCGGCGAAGACCTGCCAGCCCCTCATCTCTTGAGCCAGAAAGATGTCGGGATTCATCTCGCGCAGTTCGTCCTGTACCACGGCCATATGATCTTCCACCCGTTCGCCCCGGGCGAAGCGGTAACGACCGGGAAACCATTCAATGTTCCAGGTGACCAGGCTGACTTCCTGGGTATCGGCGGGCTCGGCCTCTTCCGCGACGGCCGGGCTGAAAAGCGGCGCGAGCAGCGCGTGCAAGAGCAATGCAACGAATAGGCGAAAGGAGTGTGTAGTCATGTAACGAAGTCCTTTATGAGTAAACCGTCTGAGAAAAGGAAAAAAGAATACCGTGTGTTCCGCTACGAATCAAATGACAATCGCACGGCTATTGGCATTGGCGCAGCGCTTCGTAGAGGGCGATGCCGACGGTGTTTGCGAGGTTCAGTGAACGTACCCGGTCCGTGCGTTGCGGCACGCCCACCACGCGATCCGGCCATTCGCTCAGGAGCGAGGCCGGCAAGCCCGTGCTCTCGTTTCCGAACACCAGACAATCGCCGGGTTGAAATGAGGTCTCGTAACAGGAGCGGCGTCCGGCCGTACTGAACAGGAAGAAACGGGCCGGGCGCACCGTGTCCAGGAACGCCTGCCAATCGGCGTGTCTGCGGAGTTGAACGTCTTTCCAGTAATCCAGGCCCGCGCGTTTCATGGCGGAGTCCGTGAGCCGGAAGCCCAGCGGTTCGATCAGGTGCAGGGCCGATGCGGTGGCTGCGCACAGGCGGGCGATATTGCCCGTGTTCGGCGGGATTTCCGGCTCCAGCAGAACGATGTGAAAGGGAGGATCCGGCCAGCGAAACGGGAGCTGATAGCGTTGTCGTTCGGTTGATGTCATGCGGCAAGCCTATCATGGCCCGAAACCGATGGCGATAATCAGAGGACCCGGATCAACGGGGGTATGGCGCGCGGCCGGGATTACCAGTGATATTTAAACCAGCTGGCTTCTTCGTGGTAGTGTTCCGTCAGCGCGGCGATTTGCTTGCGCATGCTTTCCGAATACGGCTCGAACTGTTTGGCGATCGCCACGTTTTCCTCCAACTGAGCTATTTCCGAGATGCCCACAATGGCCGTGTGCACCGGAAAGCTCCAGACATAGCCCAACGCTTTGGCCATTGTCGGGACGCCGTCCTCGCGCAATATCCGGCCGTGCGCCGGCACCTTCATCGCGATGATCCCCAAGTCCCGGTCCACGGCGTCGGGCAGCACGTCGTCTTGAAAGGGGAGCGCATGGCTGTCGGCCGCATTCAGGGTCATCAGGATGCAGTCGAACGAGCGTTGTTCGATCCCGCGCCGCAGGATCGCCGGATCGCGGTGGCCGGTCAGGCCGATATGCCGGACGACGCCCTGTTCCTTCAGGCTTTCCAGTGCGCGATAGGCGCCGTTGCGGGCAAAGGCCCGTTGAAGATCGCGTTCTACCCGCAGGTTATGCAGTTGGTACAGGTCGAGATGGTCGGTCTGCAAGCGTTGCAGGGATTCTTCCAGCAAGCGCATGGTGCCGTCGTACGAGCGGTCGTGGGTTTTAGACGCCAGGAAGACCTCCCGGCGCCGATGTTTCATGACGCGCCCGATGTTTCGTTCACTGAGCCCGTTTCCGTACGAGGGCGCGGTGTCGATATAGTTGACGCCGAGGTCCAAGGCGCGTTGGATGATTTCCTCCGCTTCCTCTTCGAAGCCCGGTCGCTTGATCGCCCCTTCGCCGCCGAGGCTGAACAAGCTGACGCGATGGCCGGTTTTCCCCAACTGCCGGGTGGGTATGGGTGCGTCTGCTTCTGCGCGGGCCGGGGTATATCGAAACGCACAGGCGCCCGCCAGTCCGGCTCCGCCCCACTTCATGAACATGCGCCGGGATATTTGCATGAAGCGAAGATAGCACGCGCACGACGCGTCGACAAGGCGATCCGGACTTCCGCATTCCTTTTGCAAACGGATTTGACAAAGGGATGAAACGGCGCACACTCATCACGCCATGCAATACGAGTCGGTCAAGGTGATACATCAGGATGAGGTCCACGGGGGATATCGTCTGCTTTGGCTCAACGCGCCGGGCATTGCGCCGCACGTGGAGCCCGGTCAGTTCGTGCATATTCGCGTGCCGCACATGGAGGCATCGGTGTTGCGCAGGCCGTTCAGCGTATACAAGGCGGACGGGTCGGTGTTGCAGATTTTGTATAAAGGGGTCGGTAAAGGCACGCGGACGATGACCTACCTGCGGCCGGGCGACACATTGAGTCTGATCGGTCCGCTGGGCACGGGATTTCCTGCGTTGAGCCCGGGCAACGCGCCGGTGCTCGTCGCCGGCGGCTACGGAATGGCGGCGCTTTATTTGTTGGCACGATCCATGCCGGTACAGGGGATCGCCTTTTTCGGGGGGCAGACGGCGCCGGACATCCTTTGTGTGGATGAGTTTGAAGCGCTCGGCTGGGAGGTCCGTATTGCCACGGAAGACGGGTCGCTCGGCGAGCAGGGGCTGGTGACCGACGTGATCGACGCCTGGTGGACGGAGCGCAAGGACGACGCGTCCCCGGTGGAGGTGTATGCGTGCGGCCCGAACGCCATGTTGCATGCCGTGGCGCGTCGTGCCATGGACCGCGATTGGCGGACCTGGGTGTCCGTGGACCGGAACATGGGTTGCGGCGTGGGCGCGTGCCTGACCTGCGTGCTGAGAGTACGCGATGAAAGCGGCGGCTGGGAATGGAAACGATCGTGCACGGAAGGACCGGTTTTTGAATGTCGCGAAATCTGTTGGGACCTGGAAAAATAATCCATCACCCATTAACCATGACCCATTAGCCATCACCCATCACCCATTAACCATCACCCATTAACCATTAACCATT
>SLGY01000217.1 GCA_007136425.1 Kiritimatiellia bacterium | reverse complement strand
CCGATGAAGTCCGCCGGCGCCGTGCTCCGCTTGCTCGGCGTTTATTCGCTGGTGGTTTTCCTGCCCGCCCTCTTTCTTTCCCAGTCCCGAAGCGGATGGGTCGGGGCGACCGTCGGATTAAGCGTGGTGGTCTGCCTGTTAAGCTGGCGTCAAGGGGGACGCCGTTTGCTGGTTGCGTTGGCTGGGGTCCCGCTTTTTTTCGGCGCGATTTTCGGCGCCTTATGGTCCTTGTCCGAAACATTCCAGGAAAGGGTTCGCGAGGGGCTGCTCGTGCGCGGCACTGCCGCGCATCGCATCAATATGTGGCAGGATACGTGGGTCATGATACAGGACCGGTTCTGGTTCGGCCATGGACCGGGCAGTTATCGCTGGGTCCATCCGCCGTACAAGACCTGGCTCGAAGACCGATGGCTCCGTTATGCGCACAACGAGTATTTGCATCTCTGGGCCGAATACGGCGTGGTGGGATTGGTGTTGATGACGTTGGTATTCGGGTTCATTTTTTTTAGTCTACTGAGGGTATTTCGTCGCTTGGAACGGGATCGCGATGCGTATCTGGTGGCCGGTTTTACGGGGGCGCTATGCGCCGCGCTGGCCCATGCGGTCTTTGATTTCAATTTGCACGTTTTTGCCCTGTGCCATTTGCTTGTACTCTTCGGGGGCGTGACTATGGGCGGGTTGTTTGCCTCCGGCGTATTGAAGGCGCGGGCGGTGCCGTTTTCCGTGTGGGCGACGACGGGCGGCGCGGCATTATTACTTGTGTTGGGCGGTGCGCTGTTTTCATTGCAAGCCGCCGCTTCCGGCGCATGGACCCGGCTTGGCGAAGAAAAAATGAGCGATATTGATCCACGTTCACTGATATTGTTCGAAAACGCGCGCAAGGACTTCAACCGCGCCGCCCGCATCGATCCCGCTTTTTGGCTGCCGCACTTGGAACTGGGCGATCTTGCACGGCGTCAGGCGTTTTGGATTCGCGACCCGGAATACAGGGCGGAGAAGGCGCAGGAAGCGCTTGCACACTACCGGCGGGCTTATGAGCTCAATCCGTATGATATGAACGTGGTCTATGGGCTGGGGCGCAGCCTGTTTATGTTGGGCGAAGAGGAGAAGTCGCTTGAATACCTGCGCCGTGCTGCTGCGTTCTGGCCGACCAACCTGTTTTATGCGAAGCAACTGGGATTGCAACTGAGGGAAATGGGGCGACTGGAAGAGGCGCTGGTCGCCTTTCAACAGGCGCGCGACATTGATCCGTCCGATCCGGTTGTACAAACCAATATACGACTGCTCGAACGCGACTTGCGAAGCGATTCGGGTAATGCCCCAAAGCGTCTGCCGTAGCTTCCATCTTCAATAAAGCTTGGGTTACGGGCAATCGCCTGCGTTAGGAGAGGCCGGATCATGCAGGGCATTCTGGAGGGACGCGCTCCGTCGCGTCCGCCGAGAATGGACCGAAAAGTTTTGGAAACTGGTATTAGGGGTAGCGCCAAGTGAGAACCAACCAAGAAACATCCGTTTTCCTCTTGCCTTCCTTCCAAAATCCGATACGTTCAATATGATTTGAACGTAATGGACGTTCGCGAAAGCCTGGTTCCAGCCAGTAGCTTCTCCGGGCTAGACGGGAAGTGACGGGGACGAAGTCTGGGGCAATGCCGATTTTCGATCTATCTGCCGGCCGGCATCATCGGCGCTTCATCCCGAACACCGCACTCCCGGAGCCGAAAAGCCCCAGCGTCGATCCCCCTCCAGCACGTCGTCGACTCAACTGACCACTGACCACTGAACACTGACCACTGACCACTTCTTCTCCCCCATGTCCTCCGAACTCGATCAACTGCGCAACCGGTTCATTGAATCCGGCGGACAAATCACGCAGTCCATTGGTGTGGGCCGTGTGATCGGGCAGGTCTTTGCTCATATCTACTTCAGTCCAGAGGCGCAGACTCTGGACGATTTGACGCGCGAGCTGAGCATCAGCAAGGGCGCTGCCAGCATGTCCGTGCGGCAACTGGAACAATGGGGCGCGGTGCGACAGGTATGGGTCAAAGGGGAACGAAAAGACTATTATGAAGCCGACGAGGATTTCGGGCGCATCATTCGTCGCGCGCTGCTCGATCTCATCGGGCGCCGCATGGAAACCGCCGATACGCTGTTGAAAGATGCCGAGCGGTTCGCCGCCGCTTCGCGGAAGCCGTCAAAAGATCCGGAACGGGAATTCATGCGGCGCCGGATAGAGAAGCTGCGAATATTCCGTGACCGCGCCCAATATATTTGGGATAGTTCCATTATTCGATTGCTATTGAAGAAGTAGAAGGATTGCTTATCTCATTAAAGTGTCGCGTGTCGCGTGTCGCGTGAAGAATCAAGATGCTCGCACGCGTTACTCGACACTCTTTAACGCACACATCAACCATCAACCATTAACCATCAACCATTCCTATGAACGTTCCTCTTCTTGATCTCAACGCGCAGTACCGCTCCATCAAGCCGGAAGTCGATGCCGCCGTGCAGCAGGTGTTTGAAACCCAGCGCTTCATTCTGGGACCCGAAGTGGTTGCCTGCGAAGAAGCCATTGCCGCGTATTCGCAAGCGGCGCATGGCTGCGGGGTTTCCTCCGGAAGTGACGCGTTGCTCATCGCCCTTATGAACGAAGGGATCGGTGCCGGCGACGAAGTGATCACCACCCCGTACACCTTCTTCGCCACGGCCGGCGCCATCGCGCGTACGGGCGCAAAACCCGTCTTTGTGGATATTGATCCGGAAACATATAATCTGTGCGCCGATCACGTGGAGGCGAAGGTGACGGACCGGACGAAAGCGATCATGGTCGTACACTTATACGGTCTCATGGCGGATATGGACCCGATCATGGCGGTGGCGAAGAAACACCGTCTCCTCGTGATCGAGGACGCCGCACAGGCCATCGGCTCCGAATACAAGGGGCGCCGTGCCGGGTCGATTGGCGATTACGGCTGTTTTTCCTTTTTCCCATCCAAGAATTTGGGCGGGGCGGGCGACGGCGGGATGGTGGTCACGCAAGACGCCGCGCGCGCGGAGAAGTTGAAGACCATGCGGAATCACGGGATGAAGCCGAAGTACTACAACAAGTACATCGGCGGCAATTTCCGTCTCGACGCCCTCCAAGCCGCCGTCGTTAACGTGAAGCTGAAGTACCTCGACGACTGGAGCCGCGCGCGTCAATCGAATGCGTTACGCTACAACCGGCTCTTTTCAGAGGCCGGAATGGCGGGGGGGGCGGTGACTCTGCCCTGGTTTCCGGCTTCGACCGATGCAGAGCGCGCGGGGGCCTGCACGTGTCGTCACATCTTCAATCAGTACGTCATCCGCGTGAAAGATCGCGACGGGCTGCGCGAACACCTGAAGGAGGCCGGTGTCGGCACGGAGATCTATTACCCGGTTCCGCTGCATGTGCAGGAATGTTTCGCCTATCTCGGGCACAAGGAAGGCGACTTCCCCGAGAGCGAGCGTGCCGCCGCCGAAACGGTCGCTTTGCCGATCTATCCGGAGTTGACCGATGAACAGGCGGAATATGTGGTGGAGAGCATCGGGGCATACTGTCAAAGGTGACGATTGTGGGCTTGACGTTTGAGCCATTTTGAGCCGTCGGGTGATCGGCCCGAGATGGGGCGTCTGTGGACGGGCGATTAGAATCTACTGAAAGCAGATGATACGAAGAAGCGCGTATGATGTAGCCGGGCACGTTGGCCCGGCAGGCCGCCACCAACGTGGGCGGCTACAGCATCGGTTGAGGATCGAATCTGCGTTGGGAAGAGTGTAGATGCATGAAAGACACGGCTTCGAATTTCATCGATCACGATCTGTACAAAAAAATCCTGGAATCGGTGCCGATTGCCTGCGTGGATGTGGCGATTGTCGCCTCGGGAAGGGTCCTGTTGGTCCGTCGCAACGACGATCCGGCCAAGGGGCAGTGGTGGGTCCCGGGCGGACGCGTACACAAAGGCGAGACGTTAAAGCAGGCGGCGCACCGTAAGGCCCATGAAGAGGTGGGCATTCCATGTCATGTGGGGCCCATTATCCATACGGATGAAACGATCTTTCCCGACGGCCCGTACGGGGTGGCTATTCATAGCATCAACACCTGTTTCTTCTTATACCCCGAGTCGGAAGTGGCGCCCGTGGCACTTGATACACATCATATGGAGTTCAAGTGGGTGGATACGGTTGACGCCGCTTTACATCCTTATGTTAAATTGTGTTTGTCGGGTGCCGGGTTGACGGAGAAGGGGTAAGCGGAAGAGAGTCGAGTCTGATCGATGGAAGGAGCATCCTGGAATGAGTAGCTTTTGGGAAAACAAGCGGGTTGTGGTTACGGGCGGCGGCGGCTTCTTGGGAAGCTTTGTCTGTGATTCGTTGAGAAAGCGCGGTGTAGCCCACGTCGTCGCTCCGCGCAGCGAAGAATATAACCTGGTAGAGCTCAATGGCGTCAACCGCTTGCTGGACGACGCCAATCCAAACTTGATTATCCATTTGGCGGCGCGCGTCGGAGGGATCGGCGCCAATCGCGAGCACCCTGCGGAGTTCTTCTATGACAATCTCATGATGGGCGTTCAGTTGATGCATTACGCATGGAAAGCGGGAGTGGAAAAGTTCGTGGCCGTCGGTACCGTTTGCGCCTATCCGAAAATGACACCGGTGCCGTTCAAGGAAGACGACCTGTGGAACGGTTATCCCGAAGAAACGAATGCGCCGTACGGTTTGGCCAAGAAGATGCTGCTGGTGCAGGCGCAGGCCTATCGCCAACAGTACGGGTACGACGCAATCTACCTGCTGCCCGTCAACCTGTACGGGCCGCGCGATAACTTTGATCCTTCCAGCTCGCACGTCATCCCGGCCCTGATCAAGAAGTGCGTGGAAGCCAAAGAATCGGGCGCGGGCCATATTGATGCGTGGGGCGACGGTTCGCCCACGCGTGAATTCCTGTATGTCGAGGACGCGGCGGAAGGGTTGCTTTTGGCCGCCGAACGCTACGAGAAATCCGATCCGGTTAATCTTGGCAGCGCGTTTGAAATCAGCATCAAGGATCTCACGGAAACCATCGCCCGATTGACCGGCTTCGAAGGTGAGATTCGTTGGGACACCTCCAAGCCCAACGGTCAGCCGCGCCGCAAACTCGACGTCAGCCGCGCTGAAAAGGAGTTCGGCTTTCGTTCCACTACCTCGTTCGAGGAAGGGCTGAAAAATACCATCGACTGGTATCTGGCGAACCGCTGATCCGGCGTCGAACGGGATCCATAGTCACTCCGACCGGATATGTGTTGCATGTCCGGGCCTGTCATGAAATCGGCTTCCGAAACCTCCGAGCGTCCTGTCGGTTCTTTTTCGGGCGACGTTTTCAAGCTCGTGTCCGGGGCTACTTTTGCGCAGGTGCTAGGTGTTCTTGCGGCGCCCGTGCTGACCCGCTTATTTGCGCCGGATGCGTTCGGCCTGATGGCGCTTTTTGTCTCCATTACGGCCATCCTGGGCATTGTGTCCTGCCTGCGCTACGAGATGGCGATCCCGTTACCGAAGAAGGACGGGGAGGCGGCGGCTTTGCTGGCGGCGTGTGTGGTGACGGTTATCGCCGTATCAAGTTTGATCGCCATCCTGGTCCATCTCCTGGGGGAACGCGCGGCCGGTTGGTTGAACGCTCCGGCCTTTGCGACCGTGCAATGGCTTTTGCCCGTGGCCGTATTCCTTGCGGGGATAAGCCAAGCCTTTCGTTATTGGAATGCGCGGATGCAGCGGTTCGGCCGTATCTCGATGGCTCAAGCGGTAAATGCCGCTTCCGCCACGTCCCTTAAACTAGGTGCGGGCTGGGCGGGCTGGACCGGGGGAGCCAGTCTGATCAGCGCCGTGATGGCCGGACAAGCGGTTTCGGCGGGCATGCTGGGTGCGCGCATATGGCGCGCAGAAGGGGCTATGATTCGCCTCCATGCGCGTTTCCGTGAGGCATGGCCTCTGTTGCGGCGATACCGGAAGTTCCCTCTTGCCGACGTCTGGGGCGTACTGATCAATACGGCATCCTGGCAATTGCCGGCGCTTTTACTCGCATCCTTCTTCGCTCAGGCTGTTGTCGGCCATTACGCGCTCGGGCTTCGCGTGCTTCAGTTGCCTATGGCGATGCTGGGATCATCGCTGGGGCAAGTCTATTATCAGCGCATTTCGCGTGCGTTGATGGCGGGCGAAACCTTGGATCGTTTGACCGGAGATGTCTTTGCCCGCCTTTCTGCGGTAAGCCTATTCCCCTGTATGCTCATTGCCTTGGCCGGGCCCGAATTGTTCGGCTTTGTTTTTGGCAGCGCATGGCGCGAGGCCGGCGTCTATGCACAAATCCTCAGTCCCTGGATCTTTCTATGGTTTATATCTTCCCCGTTGAGTATGATCTATCCGGCCTTGGGGCGTCAGGGACTGGCTCTGATCTTGAACAGCGCGATTTTCGTCACACGGTTTCTCGCGCTGCTGATTGGGGGCGTCAGAGGGGACATCTATTTGGCCTTAGCCCTTTTTGCTGGATCCGGCGTCGTGATGTACGGGATCCTGACCCTGCAGATCATGCATTTGGCGGGTACGTCCTGGCGTATCGCCATACGAGCTTTGGCTCGGCCATTCGGAGTGGCCGTGCCGCTTGCGCTGATCCTGTTTGGCGTCCAGCAGCTCGGCGTGACCGACGGCGTCACCGTGATGGCGGCGGGCGGGACACTGGCCGCATATTTCGTTGTCGTAGTGCGTACCGATCATGAACTATATGAATTGCTGAAAAAGCGCATCATGGGCCGCGCGAAATGAGACCTATGTCACCTGATGATTCCAAACGAGGCACGGAAAGAGAGGCCGCTCTGTCGCGCGATGCGTTTCTGGCGGACGCCTACTTTACTCCGGAACAGCTTTGGTCGTTTGCGGAGCAGATATATCACCTTCACCGTGCGGCGCCGCGCCGGCTTATCGAGGTGGGGGTCGGCAACGGTTTCGTCTCGCAGTTCATGCGTAGTATGGGCATTAACGTCCTGACCTGTGATATCAACCCGAATCTCAACCCGGACTTGCTTGTGTCCGTGACCGATCTGGACCGGCATATCACTCCCGGGGAGTATGACCTGATTTCCTGTTGCGAGGTGATGGAACACATGCCGTTCGAACAGTTCGAAGAGGCGATGCGAAAGTTCTCGTGTCTTTCGGAAAACCTGTTCCTGACCCTCCCCGTGTACGGATGGAAATTCGGCTTCGCGCTAAGGCTTTCACTCAAGTCCCGTGTGCGCTGGATCAGCCGATGGTTCGCTTGGCGATCATCTTCCTATACGCTAATCCCCATGCATTACTGGGAGGTCGGGTCGCAACGCGAAACGCAGCACCGCAGGTTGCTTTCCGTTCTCAACCGCTATTACGGTTCCGTGGAGAGCAATATCTTCCGCTTCAATCCGTATCATCGTTACTACCTGTGTCGCGGGGCCAAGTCCGTCTCATAGTCCGTCATGCGCATTCCGACCCCCACGAAGTTCTACGCCCGGTGCCGTCGCGCGCTGGCCCTGACGCATGCGCGCTCTGGCACATCCCGGTATTGTGTGTGCTGCGATCGGCGGAGTCGCCGCTTTCTGCCGATGGGCGATTACGAATACAACCGGCGCGAGGACGCGAAATGCCCATGGTGCGGTTCGCTGGAACGGCATCGCCTGCTCTGGCGCTTCTTGTCGAACACGTTTGACCTTGCCGAAAACACTTTCGAAGTCCTGCACTTCGCGCCTGAACCCTGTCTGGAACGACTCTTTCAACATTGCACGAAATGGCGATATCTGACGGCGGACCTGTACGCGCCCGCCATGGCTGAAGAGGATATCACGCAATTGTCATTTGATGCCGACCGGTTCGATCTGATCATTTGCTCCCACACGCTCGACCACATTCCGGACGATCGGAAAGCCATGAGCGAGATCTTCCGAGTCCTGAAGCCCGGTGGTGTTGCGCTTATCATCTCGCTGGTTGATCCCTCATTGTCCCAAACGCGGTCGGGCCCACCGTCGGGTGCGCCCGCCAGGGAGCGAGGCCATGAATGCATCCGCATTTATGGCAACGATTTGCCGGAACACCTCGCGGCGGTTGGATTTCAGGTGAACGTAATAGATGTAGCGAAGGAATTGACGAGAGAAGAACAGATTCTTTGGGGCGTCGCTCCGAAATCCAATCCGACCCTGTTGCGGCACAGCGATATTCACGTCTGTCGCAAACCATGAGTATGTCGTCCAGGTTACAGGGCATTGTTTGCGACGCCGAGCTGTGCAAACCGTTGGCCGGTGTACGTGTGGCGTCGTTATCGGATCGGAGCGTATCGTGCGAAACCGACGATCAGGGGCGTTGGGTCTTGGACGCGGAACCTCAAGGACCGGTGGAATTCGCAAAACCCGGGTTCACGGCCAAGCGATATGCCGCCGGCGCCGTCCCGGAACGAGTGCGTTTGCTTTCTGATCGGCTGCTCGGCTATCAGGATGGACTGAACTTCCTGCCCGGCGAAACCGTGGCCGCGCGTATTCACGCGCCGACGCCTTACCGCGCCCGGCTGCTGCGTTACGGGCTGGAGCGATTGGAGGTGCTTGATCTCGGAGAAAATCCTCCGTGTCTACAAACCGTGCCGGACGGACTCTTTGTTGATACCGGGCTGTCGTGGAAGGAAACCCTGAATTATACCATTCCGGACAACGCGCAACCCGGGCTGTACGGGCTATTTCTGGAAACAGACTCCGATGTGTCGTCATTCGCCATCCCCATGGTAGTGTCCACGCCGCCCGCGGCTCGTGGAGACAAGTCGCGACTATTGGTACTGACCAGTACGGCCACTTGGCAGTCCTACAATATCTGGGGCGGCCGAAGCCGGTACCGGAACTTTGAAACACAGGACGATGTCCCTTTTCAGGTAGTGGCCAGGAAGGAGCCGTTCAAGAAGCGGCTTAAGCGTCGTCTTCCCCCGCGGCTTGTGCAGTGGATTAAGCAATGCAAGGCCCTGTGGCGTTCAGCCTCCCGCAACGCGACGCCCCCATGGCAAAAGTTCCGCTTGAGCGTGCAACGTCCGTTCACGAATTGTGCGTTGGAGGAGCATGACGACCCGAATCAGCCTTTCACAAATCATCTGGCGGCGGGCGAGTGGCGCGTCCTCGCGTGGCTGGAACGGGAAGGGATCGCGTATGACGTCGTGACGGGTCACGAACTGCACCGCGATCCGGAACTCCTGGCGTCGTATGACGCCATACTGCTTTCGACCCATTGTGAGTATTGGACGAAAGAGATGTACACCGCGTTGCGGACCCGCCATTTTTACCATGGCCTGTCCGTTCTGAATTTGTCGGGCAACAGCATCTTCCGCGAAATCGAGTTCTATGAGGACGGCTCCTCCCGTTGCGTGAGCCTGTTCTTTGAGAAGGGGTGCGCGGATGAGACGGAGGTGTTGGGCGTTCGTTTCGATATGTCGGATTACGGGTCGTGTGCGCCATTCAAGGCGGTGCAACCCGATCATCCGCTCTTCGAGGGTTGCCCCCTCGACGCGGACGGCGTTTTCGGACGGGATTCGCTCAATCGCGATACCCCCGTTGATAGGGAGGTGTACAACCCGGGCCGTCCCGGATCCGGGCAGAAAGGATCGCCCTATGCCTTGCACGGACGCGGCGCGTCGGGCTGGGAAACGGACAAGCGGCCTCCGCACCGTGAAAACGAATTCGAATTATTGGCCAAAGGCCTGAATTCCGGCGGCGGGGCCGATATGGTGTGTCGCCTGCCCGGCGGAACGCGCGGCTTGCTCTTCTCCGCCTCTTCACTGACCTTCGGCGCAGCCCTGCTCATCGATCCGGTCATCAGTCGATTGGCGCACAACGCCATTCGCCACGGCCTCGCTCGCGGGTAGTGTACGCCATTCTTTTCTTATGAACCGCCCTCCTGATAGGCGCGTATTGCACCTGGTAGCCGGCGAGCCGGCTACCATGAATCGCTTGCGATTTCAGCGGGAATTATCGCCCGAATGGAAGGCGGATGTGTTGGTTGTCGACGGACGTTATTTCCCGGCCGGGACCGCGCTGGACGGGTGTGCGGCAGCGCCGGACGCCTCTTTTGCTTGGAAACGACGATGGCAAAAAGTCTGTCGAGGGGTTCGCGTTGTGACCACGTTGGCGCGGCATCCGGCGGCGGTACTTCACGCCCATGAACACGGCACGCTATTCTATGCCTGGTTCTGGCGCGTTGTTCTCCGTCGCCGGGTGGTGTGGGATCCACATGATATGTATCTGCGAACGACCACGCACGATCGCCAAGTGCATCGCGCGACCTGGAAACGACGTTGGGAGCGAGTCCTGATCCGGTGCGGCACGCCCATAGCCGTGGTTTCCGAAGGCATGCGGACGCTCTACGCGCGCTCCTTTCCGGAAGCGCGTATTGAGTTGTTGCGCAGTTTCCCGTCCGGCGACGAGGAGCGGGAATCCGATGTGGACGCCCTGATACGCCGCCGTGCGGAAGCCGGAGGCGGGAAGCTGCGGTTGGTCTATCCCGGACTGATCCTGCGCACGCGTATCGAAACCGAGTTCCTCGAGGCCGTATCGCGATCGTCGCATCTCACCTTGGACCTCTACGGGCTTGACCCTGCGGGTCGATATGACCGGGAGCTTGAGGATTGGGTCCGGGCGCACGCGGTCGGGAACGTGCGGTTGCGGGGCCCCTACGCGCCGCAGGAGTTGCCCGGGATCCTGGCCGCCTATCATTTTGCGGTCCTGCCATTTGTCATTGATTCGGAGAATATGGACTATTGTATGCCGAACAAGTTCTACCAGTGCATGGCGGCGCTTCTTCCGGTTGTGGTCTCGGAAATGGAGGACTTGGGCCGGGAAGTACGTACGTACGATCTGGGATATGTCTTCCGGCCGGGAGACTATGCGGGGGCGGTATCCCGCTTGGAAGCGCTGGCTCCCGGGGATACCGGGTACCGGGATCGCTTGTTGGCCGTTCGAAACTATCGTGAAACCCGTATGAATCGGGGCGAGGAGCAAAGCATCCTGGAGTCGCTGTACCGCAACCCGGCGTAGCGGGCGGAGAAGTTGCCTTTTCGGGGCGAAACAGTATAGTAACACCCTGAACCAGCGAGGCGGCGGAACGCCTCAAGCGAGATTTTTTCATGCAAGTCCCGGCTAAAGTTATTGCTCTGGCCCTCGTCCTTCTGACGGTGCTGATTGCGTTAATTGGATATATCCAACGCAGTCCCATTATCCATATTGCGTTGGTGGCCTTTCCGTTCCTGTTTCTCATGATGAGTAATCCGGGCGCGTGGTTCGTGGCGATCATGGGGCTGTCGCGCAGTGGATTGGTCTTTCCGGGTATCCCGCAAGGATTGGAAGTCGTCCATGTGATGATGGCGGGTTTTGTAGTGTTGATCATTGCACGCAACATCATCATCAAGCCCCGTTCCGGCAAGTTGGCGTTGTCTGAATATTTCGTTTACGGGTTTTTGGCCGTCATTGGAATAACCATTTTCTTTCGCGGTTTCGGATTACGCGCCTTGGGCGGGGAGAGCTGGGGCGGCATGGGATACATCAAGTTGTTTATCGCCGCGGGATTCTATCTGACCGCGAAGTATATTCAGTTGACGCCTCGTCAAATCAAACTTTCGATTGTCTTTCTGGTGCTCTTCAGTTTCATCCCGGCGATTTCCCAAGTGATCTTCATCGCCAGCGGAGGCCGGATCTATCAGCAGTACATGTTCGTCCACGCCTACGTAGCGGGTCTGCTCGGTTCGCTGGAAGCGGCGGAGACGGGGCGCGGCATTGTGCGCTACCAGTTGATGGGGACCGTAGCGATCAATTTGATGCTGGCGGCGCTGATTCTCTTTCCGTTCCGCAGGGCCTACCGATTCCTTGTTGTCGCGCTGATTTGTGGAGCGATTCTGGCCGGCGGATTATCGGGTTTTCGCGGTACGATCATGACCGTGTTGGGCGTGGTTACGCTCTACATCATTCTTGTTTCGGAAGGGCAGCGTATAAGGCGGCTGTTCCAACTTGCGATTCCCGTTGTGATTGGATTCGTTATATTGTTACTTACGGTACAGCAACTGCCGATTCCGGTGCAGCGGGCCGTCACATGGGTCCCCTTTGTCGAGACCTCCGCCCTGGCCCAGATGGATGCGGAAGGCAGTTCGCAGTGGCGTATCGAAGTATGGCAGATGGCATGGCAGGAAGTGCCGAACTATCTGTGGGTGGGTAAAGGCTATGCGCTCAACCCGGCGGACATCACGTCTATGGCCGCGCGCCGCGATAGCGTGTTGATGGCCGTGTTCACGCAGGACTATCACAATGGACCGTTATCCCTGCTTCTGGTTTTTGGCATCCCCGGTTTGTTGATGGGGACGGGCTTCCTGGTGGCCTCGTCCTATGAGTTGATCAAACGCGCGCGCAATCTCGGGCAAGACCCCTTCATTCGCCGCTTCTACTTCGTGTTCACGGCGCGCTATATCTTCAGCGCCGTAACGTTCTTCGTGATTTTCGGGGATGCGCGCGAGTCGTTCGTGCAGGCATTCGTCATGATGGCTTTCCTGAATATGGCGTATCGCGCCGAGCGGCCCGTGGCCGCCGCGGAACCGGCGGAGATTACGCCGAATCAGGCGCCGCCAAGGCGAAACGGTACCGCTTGGACGCCCGCGATATCATTCAATCGCTCCGCCGGTTCATCGCCGTTCCGGTAATCGCTCGCGAACCTCCGGCATGTCAAACATTCGCCTCGTCAACTATGGCACGCCCGCATACGGCGCGCGACAGCGCCTTTTGGGGTTGTCGGCGCGCGCGGTCGGCGCCGTCGATGAAACGTCCGCGTGGAACCCTCGCAGGTTGCTCCAACACGGCTTTGCGGAGCGCTGCCCATATATTCCCCTCCACGAACGCGGCGGTGGATGGTGGACATGGAAGCCTTATGTCATTCTCGCGGAACTGAAGTCCATGAACGACGATGATTGGCTGGTCTATTGCGATGTGGGCCGCTCCTATCCCATCAAATTGTTGGACCGCCCATTGACGCCGCTGCTCGATTGGTGCGCAAAGCACGGTCAGTCGGCATTGCCCGGAGTCCATATCCCCTGGTTCGGCCCGATGCGCGTGTGGACGAAGCGCGATGCCTTTGTCCTGACCGGGACTGATGAAGAGCGATATCATGAAGCGATCCCCATCCAAGCGTCCTTTTCCTGTTGGCGTGCATGTAAGGAAAGTCGGTTGTTTGTTGAGGAATGGCTGGACCTGTGCTCCGATCGGCGGTTGGTGACCGACGACCCGAATACGTGCGGAAAAGAAAACCTGTCCGGGTTTCGCGAGCACCGGCATGATCAGAGTCTCTTGACGCTGCTTTGCATGCAACGCGGCTTGCGCGGTCTCGCATTGAGTGAAGCGCGCCCGACGTATGATGAGAAGAACCCGACTGAGGTGGCGCGCGTCATGGGCGAACCGCCTGTTCGTTCCATGGCGCTCTTCGCCGTGCGCAGCGCGGCACGGACCTATACCTTCGCGGAACGAGTGCCTCGTTTGTGGACGGGTTGGCGGTACAGGCGGGCGTTGGCCAAAGGGGCGAGGCCTCAATGAAGATGGTTATGCAAAAACTGCTTGATCCGGCGCGGCGCGCCAAGGGCCGACTGCATCAATGGCGCGCGGATCGCGCGCGCGCGAAGCTGTTGCGTCAAGACATGATCGAGGGTGTCGATCCCGAGGAGTTGGATGCGTCACTGCGCGACCCGACCCGATATTATTACCGCGCCTTTCAGGACTATCACCGCACGTTGCCGGAAGCGTTGCGAGCCCATCGTGATTACTTTTCCCTCAACCGGCGGGGATTCGGTGAGGACGCCTTTCATACGATGTGGTGGCGCCTGATTCGCCGCTATCAACCGAAAACCTTTCTCGAAATCGGGGTATACCGGGGACAGACAATCAGTCTGGTTGCACTTATCGCGCGACTTGAGCGAATTACATGCGACGTCACCGGGATTTCGCCCTTCACCAGCGCGGGAGATTCCGTTTCCGATTACTCGGAGGACATCGACTATCACGACGATACCCTTCGAAACTTTCAACACTTTGACTTGGGCGAACCGCGTCTCGTGCGCGCGTTGTCAACGGAACCGGAGGCGCTGGACGTCATCCGGGAGCGCTCATGGGATTGTATCTATATTGACGGTAATCATGATTACGAAGTTGTGCAGTCGGATTGGTCGGTCTGCGCTAAAGCGGTGGCGCCCGGCGGCCTCATTGTGCTGGACGATGCGGGACTGAACACGGATTACCAGCCGCCGCCCTTTGCGACAAAAGGCCATCCCGGCCCTTCCCAGCTGGCGTCGGAAATCGACCGGACGCAATTCGGGGAGATCCTGCAGGTCGGGCATAACCGCGTATTTCAGAAGAGCGCATCGTGAAAGTCGTCCAGATTACCACGGATAATCGGGAATACTTCGGGGATGTATCCGCGCCTGCGCCCTATTTCGGGACTGCGCCCGAAGCGGTGATCGATGGCTTGAGCCGGTTGCCGGGCGTCGAATTGCATATTGTCAGTTGCTTGCAACAAGCATTGGTGCGGCCGGAGAAACTTGCCGGTAATGTCTACTATCACGGATTGGTCATTCCAAAGTCCGGGTGGATGCGCTCGCTGTATTATGGGTGTTCCACGGCGGTGCGACGCTTGCTGCGCGAGATCCGCCCCGACATTGTCCATGGACAGGGCACGGAACGGGATTGTGCCATATCCGCGGTCCGTTCGGGATTCACGAACGTGGTTACCGTGCACGGCAACATGGCTGAACTGCAGCGTGGCGGGAATTTGGGACGGGGTCTGTTCGGGAGGTTGACCGCGCGTCTGGAAAACCATGCCCTGAAACGGACCGCCGGCGTGCTCTGCAACTCCGAACATACGCGCCGGTTGGTTGCGCCGCGCGCGCGACGCACATGGTTTGTTCCCAACGCCGTCCGCCGCCCGTTTTTTGACCGGCCTCGACCGGATCGGGCCGGGCGACGCGCGATCCCGCAATTGTTGAATGTCGGCTTGGTCACGCCCTATAAGCGTTCGCTTGAATTGTTGCGCGTCATCGGCGAGGTGGTGACAGCCGGTCACGATTGCCGGATCGTGTTCGCCGGTCGATTGCCGGATCATACCGAGTATGGCCGAGCTTTTTCCGACGAATTGAGTCGCGCGCGCAGCCGGGGATATGCGGATCATGTCGGCTATCTGGACTTGGATGGGTTGATCGCCCTCATGGATCAATCGGACGCCTGCATTCATGTACCCGTCGAAGAGGCGTTTGGCCTTGTTGCCGCGGAGGCGATGGCGCGCGGCCTGAAATTTTTCGGTTCCAAGCGCGGCGGATTATGTGACATTGCCGGAGGCGCAGATGGGGCGGAACTGTACGAAGACCTGTCGCATTTGCGTGACGGCATCATGCGCTGGCTCGGTGCAGGGTGCCCGATGCCGGCTTCCGCAGCGCAGACGATGGAGGAACGCTACCATCCCGATGTGGTGGCGCGGGCACACAGCTTGATATATGAATCCTTATAGACTCGAATCGGAACCCGCCGACGGGATTACGCCATGCATTTCACCATAATCACGCCAAGCTATAACATGGTCAACTACCTGCCCGATTGCTGTGCCTCAATCCGGGATCAGGCCGGGCCCGGCGTGACCGTCGATCATCTTGTCATGGACGGCGGTTCTACGGACGGAACGGTAGAGTGGTTAACGGCTCAGGACGGTCAGCGATTCTCGTTGGACGATCCGATGCCCGGGGATCGCGCGAAGCCGAACGGATACCGGTTGTACTGGGTGAGCGAACCGGATGACGGGATGTACGACGCGATTAACAAAGGCTGGGCTCGCGCCACCGGCGAAGTGTTGGCTTGGCTGAATTGCGATGAACAGTATTTGCCCGGTACGCTGGCGACCGTGAGTCGCGTCTTCGCCGCCAGGCCGAACAAGGATTTTGCCTACGGGCATGCCTTGTTGATCCATCCCGATAAGCGCTTGATTTCATTTCGAACCGCCGTGCCGCTGCGCCGTTTCTACATTCGCTCGATTCACCTCTATATCCATTCCGCCTCCCTCTTCGTTCGTCGTCGGATCATCGACGACGGATGTCGGCTGGACACAAGTTGGCGCGCGGCGGGCGATATCGAATGGCTGGGGCGTGTCCTGCAAAACGGGTACAAGGGGCATCGCATAAGAAAGGCGTTGTCGGCTTTCACCATCACGGGCACGAACCTGGCCCATAGCCCGCTTGGGCAGAAAGACACGAAACGAAGACATCAATTGAAGCCGTGGTGGGCCGTTACATTTTATCGCCCCATTCTGTGGGCGTACCGATTGGAAAAGTTCTTTTGGGGCGGATACCTGCCGAAAGTGCGTGTGCAATACGCCTTGTATGACCATTCGGAGACGCGACGCGTTTGGACGGCCTACGGTGTTGGTTTTCGCTGGAAGTCATAGAGACAACCTCGAGCAAACCTTTGTGAGATAGTCAACCGCTGCACCGTAATGCAAAACCCGCGAACTTAACAGGGCCGGCTTGAAGTCCAGTATCTATAAACTCAAATTCGCCCTTCTGCGCCCGGGCTCCATGAAAGCCTACAGGCAAGGCGTTGAGGCCGAGCGCATGTCGCGCGACGAGCTGGAGCAATTGAATTGGACCCGGACCCGGGCGCTGGTGACCTATGCGGCCCGGAAAGTGCCCTTCTATCGCACCTATTATGCAAAGGCCGGATTCGATCCGCGCGAGCTGAAGGAGCCATCGGATTTCCGGCATGTCCCGGTACTGCGTCGCGAACATATTCGGGATCACTTCCACGATTTGGTATCTGAAGATGCGCGGGCGCCCCACGACTTTAATCTGCTGGCAACCGGGGGCAGCACGGGAGAACCACTGAAGGTGTACCACGCCAAAAGGGTAATTCGCATAGCGATGTTTTGGCGAATGCTGGCTTGGTGGAATATCCCCATGGGCTGTGACTTCGCTTCGGTCTATCGCGAGACCCGGACCTCATGGAAGGCGACGATGCGTGATCGGCTTCTCTGGTGGCCCGGCCGGCGGGTGCAGTTGGACGCGCGGTGTCTTGACGAGGATGCCATGCGGCGTTTCCTTCAAGAGCTGGCACGGGTTCGTCCCCCGCTTCTGCATGGGTATGTGGGGGGCGTTGATACGCTGGCTTCGTTCATGCTCGAGGAGGGGATTTCGGTGCCTCCCCCAAAGGCAGTGTGGCTTACCTCTTCGCCGTTTTCAGCAGTTCAGTCCCGGCGCATCGAAGAAGCCTTCGGGGCGCCGGCCTATGATCAGTACGGCAGCTGCGAAGTCTTCTATTTGGCGGCACAGTGTGCTGAAAAACGGGGTTTACATATGTTCCATGATACGCGCCGGATAGAGTTTCTCGACGAATCCTACTGCCCGCGTCCCGTTGGCGAATACGGCCAAGTGGCGATAACCGATCTGTTGAGCGCGGATTTTCCGTTCATACGGTATCTCAACGGCGATCAAGGCAGGGCGCTCCCCGGCGAATGTCCTTGCGGTTGTTCGCTCCCGGTCATGGACCATGTGCGAGGCCGAGTATCCGACTGTCTGCGTCTGCCCGGCGGAGCCGTCCTGAACGGGAGCGCCCTGACGACCATCTTCGACGATCACCCGGACGCGGTTTCCCGGTTTCAAGTGCACCAATCGAGCGATTATCAAATCACGGTGCGGGTGGTCGCCACCACGCCGTCTGCTCCGCCGCGGGATGTGTTGCGGGAAGTGCAACGCATGCTGGAAACCTGGGTCAAAGGCGAGGTTCCGGTACGGATGGAGTTGGTGGAGAGTATCGACAAGGACCGCGATAAGCTGCGGTTTGTTGTCAGTGAAGTAGCCGACTCGTAATGCCATGCGCGTACTGTCCGTTCATAATCGGTACCTCTATCGCGGCGGCGAGGACGTATCACACGAAGCCGAGATGCGCATGCTGCGCAATCACGGCCACGAGGTGGTCGCCTACGAAGAATCCAATGAGCGGGTAGCGGAACTCGGCCCGCTGCGCACGGCGGCGCGCACGATTTGGTCCCGGGAAAGTCATGCGCGCGTCGTTGCGCTCATCCGGAAGCACCAACCCGATGTCATGCATGTACAGAACTTTTTCCCGCTCATCTCCCCTTCGATCTACTATGCCGCGCGGCAACACGGCGTGCCGGTGGTGCAAACGCTGCGGAATTATCGTCTGATTTGTCTGGGCGGCCAGTTGCTGCGCGCGGGGCGCGTCTGCGAGGATTGTCTTGCGGCCCGCACAAACTGGCCCGGTGTCCGGCATCGCTGTTATCGAAATGACGCGGGCGCAAGCATGGCAACGGCGGCCATGCTGAACATACATCACATGCGCGGCACCTGGCGCAATGCGGTCTCCCGCTACATTGCCCTCTCGGAATTCGCCCGGAACAAATTCGTGGAAGGCGGATTGCCCGCTGAGCGGATTGTCGTGAAGCCCAATTTCGTAGAGCCCGATCCGGGTCTCGGCGACGCGCACCGCGAGATCGCGCTCTTTGTGGGACGCCTGTCGAATGAAAAGGGATTAGACGTCTTGGTTGAAGCTTGGGAACAGTTGGATAATCCGCCCCCGTTACATATCCTCGGCGCGGGTCCGATGGAAGACACGTTGCGTGCACGAGCAAGAAGCAATCCCGGCATTCTGCTGGAAGGCAATCGCCCGGCGGGGGAAATGATGGAGTTCATGAAGCGTGCGCGATTTCTCGTATTCCCATCGATCTGTTACGAAACCTTTGGACGAGTGGCCGTCGAGGCGTTTGCGTGCGGTACGCCGGTGATCGCGTCCCGGTTGGGCAGCATGCAGGAATTGGTCAAGGACGGGGAGACGGGCTTGTTGTTCCAGCCGGGCGACGCCGCCGATTTGTGCGAGCGCCTTCAGTGGGCGCTGGCCCATCCACAGGAAATCGGGGCCATGGGCCGGGCGGCTCGGGCGGAATACGAAGCCCGGTATACCGAGGACCGGAACTATGAGCGACTCATGGATATCTATCTGAAACTTCTCGGCGAGGAAGCTGCCGTGAAATGAGTTCGACCAAACACATGATTTGGTTGCTGTGCGCGGGCCTAGCGGGGTGCCTGTTGATCCTTGTTGCCACATCCCGCTATGGGGCGGGTGTATCCCCGGATTCCGTAGTCTACTTGGCTGTGGCCGAGAACCTCCTTGAAGGGCGCGGCGCCACGCATTACACGGGGGAACCTCGTACACTCCAGCCGCCCCTGTATTCAGCGGTGCTGGCTGTTTTGGCGGCGGGTGAGGGTGCGCGGTTGGAGGGGGCCGCTCGCGTGCTCAATGCGGCGCTGTTCGGGTTGATCCTGATGATGACAGGGCGCTTGGCCTATCGGTTTACACGGTCATGGCCGATGGCGTGGGCTTGCGCGGCGGTGATCGCCGTGACGCGACCGTTGCAGGATGCGGCTGTCATGGCGTGGTCGGAGCCGCTCTTTATCTTTCTGACCCTGCTGTTTTTGTGGGGACTGGACGTCTATTCGCGCGCTCCGTCCAATCGCCTCGTGCTTTTCCTTGCGCTGATCGCGGCCGCAGCGACCTTGACTCGTTATATCGGTGTTACCTTGATTGGCACGGGAGTTATCGGTCTCTTTCTGCTTGCGGATGGGAGCCTTAAACGTCGTGTACTTCAATCCGTGTTCTTTGCCATACCGGCTACGGCGCCGCTGTTGGTGTGGTGGATCCGGAATTACTCCCTGAGCGGTACGTTCATGGGGCAAGTGTTGCCGTCGCAAACTAGTTTCACGCAGAACCTCCTCTTGTTCGGTGAAGCGCTGTGGGCCTCGGTCTTTCCGTTGGGGGTGGTGAGCCGGATTCCTTCAGCGCTAACCGGGGGCTTGTGCGCGCTGATTATCCTCGGCTATGCGCTTGCCTTGGGGCGGCGCGTGTTGCGCGCGCCTTATAAACTGGCCGGCGCTCAGCATGTCGCCGCGATATTCGCGGGCCTGTACAGCGCCTTGCTTGTATATACCTCGACCACGACGCTCTACGACGCCATCAATGTGCGTCTGATCAGTCCCATGTTCGTGCCGGCGGTCCTTTGGGTGGGGCTCCTGGTTCATGAGCACTCTTTCGGGCGTATGCGCCGTCTTGTCACCGTCTCGGTTATCGGCCTGTGTGTTGTGGCGCTGTCGGTTTCCGCCCTGTTCATCGCTCGCTATGTGCAGGCCGGCGTTCCGGGCTACAATCACGAACGCTGGCGGGAGGGAGATCTGGTCGCGCAATTGCTTGCCGGCGACGGGCCGGATGCCGAGGTGCTGTATACGAACGATCCGGGGGCCCTTTATTACTTCGCGGGACGATCTGCCGTACCCGTCCCTCACAGGGAATCGCTGGATCCGGATCAACCGGTTCGCGACGCGCAAGACTGGGTCGGTCGCTGGCCGGAACAGGATGGCGGACTGTTGGTCTGGTTTGAGCAGGCCTCCGCACTTCGCCAGTTTACGCGGGAGGAAGTCATGTCGATGGCTGATGTCGAGATCCTGCAGCACTACGAGGATGGCTTTATCGCGCGTATTTCCCGTTTGGGTGCGGGTGTCCCGAGTCATTGATTCTTAGACTGCTCTAACTTTTCTACATTCGGTTTGCGATGAGCCGTTCTGCGAGAGCAGAACGGCTCTTTTTTTGCCTTTTTTGTTGCGGATTGAACCTGTTCCCGTAAATTGGACGGATATCCTCTAGACGGTGACGTGCCATGATTCATTCTTCGTATATTATACCCACCCGGCCTTTTTTGTTTGTTGCAGCGCCGTTTTTTCTGGCGTTGCTTATTTGTGTATCCGGCCGCGTGGCGTTTGCTCAGGATGTCGTCATCAACGAATTCGTGGCCTCGAACGGTTCTACGATGGCCGACGAGGACGGTGATTTTGAGGATTGGATCGAACTGTACAATGCCGGGTCGGAACCGGTGAATCTGGAAGGATGGGGGCTGACCGATGAATTGGACGATCCGT
>SLGY01000180.1 GCA_007136425.1 Kiritimatiellia bacterium | reverse complement strand
CTACACCATTTCTTAAGCCGGACGGGACAACATTGCCACAACCCGCATCCCGCATCTCGTATCCCGCGGATAGTGCTCCCTGAAGGGGAGCCATTCATGAGCGGACGCGTCATGGCCACAACCAAGAGAAGAAACCGCAGATTACGCCGATTGCACGGATGTATTTTGTATGCATGACGGGCAATTCAGGACTTGATGCACCGCATCAATCTCTCATGCAATTCGGTTTAGGCGATACGCGTCCCCACGGCCTTGCGCCGTGGGGGGCGTAAAGTTGACTCAAGAAGTCTATTCAGAATCAGTCCATATGAGCCTGTGTTGAGCGAATATCGAACGTTCACGTCTTCGCTCGCTCCTGTTCAGGCTCCGCACTGAACAAAAGTGCCGACTATGCACTCATCCTTGCCGCTCCCACGGGGCAAGCCCGTGGGGGGCGGTCGTGCAGACAATGCTCCCCGAAGGGGAGCCATTCATGAGCCCTGGGTGAAACCCGGGGATAGAAACGGGAGCAAAAATCATGCTCCCTGAAAGTGAGCCACAAGGGGTTTGTTGCAGACTCAGCGTTGCGGATCGGAGAGCCAGCCGTCGTCGTGCAGGGCGCCGCCCGGTGAAGACGTCGGAGAGTCGAGTGTCGGCGTGCGGGCAGGCGTGGAAACGCTGCCCTGCCATCCGGAATCGCCGGACCAGTTCGCGCTCCATCCCGTGTCATGGCCCATGGACGGAGCGAACCGGTTCCCATCCGACTCAAACGAGCCGACACTTGTACCAGGCTCAATGGCGCCAAAGGAAGTCTCAAAACGGCCCACGCTATCCGCTGACCGTGAGGTGCCAAACGACGACACATCCGAATCGCGGCCGGACACGGTGGCGAAACGCGGCGCGGTGTCCGCCGACCCGATGGCTTCGTTCCAGGATTGGAAATTGGGCGCAAGGGGTGACTCACGCGAAACGGTCTGATTGTCGGCGTCGACGTCAAAGGTGGCCGCAATGTTCCGTATCCAGCCATCGTCGTCGGACTCCGCTCTATCCGCGTCCCAGGGAGACGCTCTCTCTCCTTCTTGTTCACCCCACGGATCAGGAGACAGGTAGGGATCATCGTCGGTTCGCATGGCGTTCCGGTTGTCTTCGTGCGAGCCGACGCGTTCATCAAGCGCGTTATTCTCATCGCGGAACAGGGGAGGCAGACCCGCGGCACTATCCTCGTCATCGTCCTCCGCTGCACCGAACAGGAAGGGCGACGCTTCCAGGGCGTCTCCCGTCACCACGCCCGAACGCAGCTCCTCGCGCAGGCGCAACACGTTGCCTTCCTCTTCCGCTTGCCGCTCTGCGTCCCGTTGTTCTTCATCCCGTTCCCGTCGCTGTTGCTCGACATCATCCGCCAACCAGCCCCAGCCGCTCGGCTCGGGTTCTTCGTCGCGGGATCGCCATGGTGTATCGTCTTCGAGCGTTGGGACAATCCAGTTCCGGCGCCGCCGGTCCGCGTCGTCGGACGGTCGGTCCCTGCGTTGCGGGGGGGTGTAGGAAGGGGCTGAAGGAGTCGGGTCACGCCGACCTTCAAGCAAACCGCTACGCGAGGGGGCAGTCGGCCGACGTGTTCGCTCGCCCTCGTCGCCGCCGGGCCGGGGAATCCCGGGCTCCACATGATGAACACGCCAGCGCGCATCGTAGTTGATCGGTTCGCGCGAGGTTCGAACGTCATCGCTGGCCTCCGCAGAGAGCAGGCCCGCCCCCAACCAGCAACACAACGCAATTCGGCTTAGCGCGTTCACGTTCATGCCTCCTACGATACAGAACAAAGGGGTGCACGTCAAACTACTCTCGCAACGCGCAATGGGGTCTTCGCTCTTGTCACGCCGAAGGCCTTGCGGAGGCGGATGCGAAGACCGGGCGTTACCCGGACGCCGTGCGGTCCGCGCAAGCGCGGCCCCTACGAAGAAGTCCACAGGGAAGCCTATAAGCGATTATCTCAATGGGGCCTGGCGGGGCTTCGGATCAGAAACCGTCCATGAGAATGACGGAAGACATGGACGGAACCCGTATGTTGGTATTCACCGGCCCGTCCACCACACTGGATCCCGGCAACCCCTCGGGGTCGAGATTTCTTCCGTTGCCGATCAACCGCCAATTGCCGCGCGGAATGGGGACGGGGAATGTGACCGCATCGGGGCTTGCGTTCAACAGGACAATGAAACCGTTGCCCGGACGCACGCGCGGCGCGTTTACGATGTAGCCCAGCGCCTGGTCGCTGCGTGTATCGATCCAGCGATAATAATCCGAGGGCGGCTTATCCGCCACACGGAACGCCCGCCCGGCATCGCTTTGTCGCAGGTGAATCAACCCGCGATACCAACCCATGGCCTCCGCCGCCAGCGGCCGGTCGCGATCCGTCCAACGCAGCGCGTTCACTTCGTCGCCTTCGTCGTACGTATTGCTGATGCCCCGCTTACTGCGCAAGAACTCCTGGCCGCTTTGCAGCATGGGAATACCGAGCGAGGTGAAGACGACCGTGGCGGCCAACCGGTTCGCGGCGACGTCGCGCGTTTGAAGATGCCGTCCGTCGCGATCCGGACGCGTGCTCAATTCATCGGCCAGGGCCATGTCGTCATGGCTTTCCACGTAATTGACGGTCTGCATGGGATCGGCCGTCCACAGGTCGGTCGAACCGACGAGCACCCGGCGCAGCTGATCCAGATTGCGGTCGCCCATGACGAAGCCCTTCGCCGTATTCCGGAAGTCGTCGTTCCAAGCCGCCCAATCGGTACCGGTCAATTCGTACTTGTGCGTGCCGCGAAAACTCCACGGTTCGGACACCAGCACGACGTTCGGATTCACTTCCTGCGCGGCGTCCCGCACTTTCAGAAGCGTTTCCATATCGATCAATTCCGCCAAATCGAAACGGAACCCGTCGATGTTGAACTCTTCCATCAAGTACACGACATTTTCGACGATCAGCCGCCGCATCATCGGCGCTTCGCTCCGGACATCGTTGCCCACCCCGCTGTAATTGCTGTAGCTGAAGTCGGGGTTCAGCCGGAAGTAATACTTGCGATCAATCAGGCTGAAGATATTGGGATAGCCGACATGATTGTATACCACGTCCAGCATCACTCCGAACCCCATCGACTGCAGTTCGTTGACCATATGTTTCAGCTCATAGAAATGCGATCCCGTGGCGGGCGCGCGGCCGAACGACGCCTCCGGGGCGAAAAAGAATACGGTGTTGTACCCCCAACTATAGTGATTGTTGGCGTTAGGAAACTCCTGTAACGGCAGAAACTCGATCATGTTCACGCCCAAATCCTTCAGGTGATCCAGCCCGGTGCCGGTTCCTGCGGTGGCGAGAAGCCCTTGATACGTGCCCCGCAAGGACGGCGGCACGCGCGAAGACGGGTGCATGGTGAGATCGCGCAAATGCGCTTCGTAGATCACCATGTCTTCGTGATTCGGCGTTTGCCAATCGTCGTTCGTCCAGCCACCGAACCATCGGTTGGTGGCGTCGGGGTCGATGACGATACTGTTATGGTCCGCATCGATGGCCACGGCATGGGCATACGGGTCGCCGACCTGTACGTTTGGTTCGAACCCTTCGCCCTCGCCGTCCGGACCGTCGACGTTGAAAGAATAATACGCGCCGACTTGAAGGCCCAGCAGGGTCACTTCCCACACCCCGTCCTCCTCATCTTGCCACATGCGATAGCGTTCGACAGGTTCGCGCCCTTGGTATTCCGGATGTTCAAACAGGCAGAGATACACATCGCTCGCGCGCGGCGCAAACAAGCGCCAAGTGGTGGTATTGTTCTCGCGGTCCAGCGTGACTCCTAACGGTTTGTCGGAATACAGCTCGTCCATGAGATCCCCCGGCGTGGTGTACTGATAAACGCGGCGATCGGCGAGGCCGTCGATCATCAAAAGGTAATTTTCCGAGAGTGAAAGTGGTTCGTCCGCAATCACGCGCATGCTGTGCCCGCCGCGCTGATCCGGGTCGATACGCAGGTTCACGTTCCCCTCGCCGTCGTCGGCCCGGTTCGGCGCATCGTCCGGCACGTCGAGCCATTGGTCGCGGTTGACCACAAACTTGAATTCCAGATGTTGCTCGCCCGGCGGGGGACGCATCCCGACGAGTTGTGTCGTCAACGACCAGAGTCCCGTATCGCGTTCCCTCCGCAGTTGCCATGCGCCTTGACGTCCCGACGGATCCCAATTATTGAAATTGCCCGCCACGACCACGAGATCGTTGGGACTCAGCGGCACGTCGTAAAGGTCCGGATTGAAGTAGAACGTGACGAGCGAGCCCTGCACGACATACCCCCGCACATATCCTTCTTCGTCCGGCGTGGTCATACGCACATCCCGAATATCGAGCGGAGGTTCCGTGCGCACTTGCACCGCGTCGGCCCTTTCAAGGCCGTGCCTCAGTTGCAATTCAATCAAGTCTTCCGCCTGGACTTGCGCAGACACGATCACGTCCGGGGAACGATCTAACAAGCCGTCTTCATTGATGAATAATATGCGGTTCGCGCCCGGTTCCCATTCCCCGTCCACGATGAACTTGAATTCATGCCGGCCCAGGCCGAGATCCAGCGTGCGGATATCCAGATCCCAGAGCCGTCCGCGACGGCGCATCGGATGGCGTTCGGACCAGTTATCGCCTGACGTCGCGACATGCACGTTGCGCGCGGACGGGTTGTCGTACTCCAACAGCGGCGTCGGGGGATCGCCCGGCATGAACCGTTCGTCCGGCGCCAGCGGACGGGCCTCACCGGTAACGGGCACAAGGCTGAGCAACACCAGCGTGACAATCGGGATGCAGCAATATCTCATCAAATTTTCCGTCTATAATTAAAACGTTACGGCACTATAAATGGCCGTCCCGGCCAAGACAAGGCATTCTCAAAAACAAGAGCCAGGGGGGACCAGGGTCATTCCGTTCTCTGCAAGGGATCCAGTATCCAGCGCTTGTTGTACCAGAAATACTGTTCGGGGTGGCGGCGCACCGCCTCATCGAACAGGGACATGACCTCCTGCATGATGCGTTGTTGATCCGTTTCGCGGTCCAGCGCCGGCTCGGAATACACCGGCTCCAACACGACCCAGCGATGCCGCGTCCAGCCTTCGCGCAGCGCGTAGGCCGGAAAGATCGGGACACCGGCGTGCCGCGCAAACGCGTCCATGCCCTTCGCCAAATCCGCGTCGCCCCCGAGAAAACGCACACGGATGCTTGATTCGCGCGCACGCACATCGGGCAACATGGCAAACACGCGCCCCTCTTTCAGATGCCGCACCACCCGGCGCAACGCGCCGCTGTCCGTCAGCACCGTCTTTACGCCCGTCACCCCGCGCATACGGTTCAAATACGCGTCCGTCAGCGGGTTTTTCTGTCGGCGCGCCATGAAGAAGATCGGCAACCCCATGAGATGAGCGCCCACGCCGGCCAGGTCCCAGTTGCCCATATGCGGCACCGCGAGGATAGCGCCTCCATCGCCTTTCCACCGCGCGCGAATGAAATCCACGCCGGACGTGTCCACATGCGTCGAAACCCATTCCTTGGTCATGACCGGGAAACGCAAGATCTCGACGATATTGAAGAAAAGGTTCCGCAACGATATCCACGCAATACGCCGCACCGCGCGCGGCTCGAGGTCCTCGCCCAACACGGACCGTATGCGCCGTTCGGCCTCACGCACGCGGAAACGCAGCCCGTAAAAGGCCAGCCAGGCGAATCCCGCGCCCAAACCCAGCGCCGCCCGATACGGCAACACGCACAGCACCGCGGCCAGCGCCCGCAAGGCGGCGTACTCCACTCGATGTTTCCAGCGCACGTTCATTTTCCGGGAGTGAGCTTTATCCGTCCGCCACCCGCTGTCAATGTGCATATTCCGCGTTACACCGTTGAAAACAGTCGTCCCGCATGCTATTGCTGCGCCATGAACGGAAACGGGACATGAAAATTGTGTGCGCGTCCAGCGTGCTGCGCGCCGCGGAAACCTTTTCCGCATTGGGCCGCGTCGAAGTCCTCGACGACGAATGCATCACGCGCCGCGACCTGCTCGACGCCGACGCCCTGATCACCCGTTCCAAGACGCGTATTGACCGTGCCTTGCTCGAGGGGACCGCCGTCCGTTTCGTGGGTTGCGCCGTGGCCGGAACCGACCATATCGATAAAGACTGGCTGGATACGACGGAAATCGCCTGTTGCCACGCGCCCGGTTGCAATGCCAACAGCGTGGCCGAATACATCGTCAGCAGTCTCCTGTACGAGACCCGCGCGCATAGCTTGGTCATGAACGAGCTGACACTCGGCGTCATCGGGGTCGGCCACATCGGTACGCGCGTCGTCGAGAAAGCCATGGATCTGGGTATCACGGTCCTGCAAAACGATCCGCCCCGCGCGGCGGCGGAACGCGG
>SLGY01000021.1 GCA_007136425.1 Kiritimatiellia bacterium | reverse complement strand
CTTGGCGTGGAAACCGTTGAGCCGCAGGTGAAATTACTGAAAGAATTCGGACGATTGAAGTCCGGCCGCAAAGTAAGCGATCCCGGGGCGCTGTTTCCGCGCATCCGGCCGCCCGAACAGTCTGTTGAACAGGAGCTACCGATGACGGAAAGCAAATCACCCGAAGAACCGAAAGCGCCGCCCAGGATAAACGTGTCCGCTGCGCCCGTTGGAATCATCGACTACGAAGACTTTGCCAAGGTGCAATTGCGTACCGCACGCGTGTTGTCCGCGGAAAAGGTGGAAGGCGCCAATAAATTGTTGAAGGTAGATGTGATGCTGGGCGAGGAACGGCGGCAATTGGTCGCCGGTATTGCGATGCATTATGCGCCGGAAGACCTCTTGGACAAAACCGTTGTCGTGGTGACCAACCTCAAACCCGCCGTCATTCGCGGCGTCGAATCGCAGGGCATGCTGCTTGCCGCCAATAAAGGCGAAACCCTGCGCCTGATTACCGTTGACGGCGACCTCTCCTCCGGCGCGACGGTCAAGTAGGGGCGCAACGAAAGGGGCTCACTCCTCCGGCAGTTCTTCCGGGGGCACGACCTCGTCGGCACGGAAACAGGCGCTGAGCCGGTTTCGGTTGTCCGCCAAGGGATCGAGCGGGGGGCTTTCCCGCCAGCATTGATCAACGGCCAGCGGGCAACGGGGTGCGAAGGCGCAACCGGCGGAAGTCTTGGGGCGCTCGGCGGCGTCGGCATCCACGGCCACCGTCTCGGGGTCATGGGAAAGCGCGAACCAATCGGCGTTCGGATCGGGAATGGGCGCGGCCGCGATCAGGGCGCGCGTATACGGATGGCGCGGGTGCCGGAATATTTCGTCGCCGTCGGCGACTTCGACAATGCGTCCGTGATACATGACGGCCACACGATCGCAAATGTAGCGAATGACGCTGAGGTCATGGGCTACGAAGAGGTAGGTCAACCCCAACTGTTCCTGCAATCGGGTCAGAAGATTCAGAATCTGTGCCTGCACGGACACGTCCAGGGCGGATACGGGTTCATCGGCCACAATCAGCGAGGGGTTGAGGGCGAGAGCCCGGGCGATACCGATCCGCTGCCGTTGTCCTCCGCTGAAGGCGTGGGGATAACGCGTGATCAATCGCGGATCGAGTCCGACGAGTTCCATCAATTCATGCACGCGTTCGCGTCTCTTGGCTAACGGCCATCCGTGCGCGCGCAAGGGTTCGGCGATGAGGTCCAGCACCGGCATGCGCGGGTTCAGTGAAGAAAACGGGTCTTGAAAGACCATTTGCAGGTGTTTCCGGATCCCCTTCAATTCGCTTCGATCCATGGCGGCGATGTCCACGACGTCGCCATTGTGCCGGAACAGGACCCGTCCCGCGGTCGGATCAATGGCCCGCAGAATGCTGCGGCCGACGGTCGTTTTTCCGCTGCCGCTTTCCCCGACGAGGCCGAGAGTCCGGCCGCGCGGGATGGAGAAGCTCACGTCGTCCACGGCTTTGATGTGATCGCTGACCCGGCGGAAGAATCCGGCGCGAACCGGGAAGTATTTCTTCAGGTTCTCGACGCGCAGAATGATATCTTCAGGCAGCTCAGGCATGGGTTATTTCCTCCGCTTCCCTGGAGATGTCGGTGACCGCGTTGGAATGAATGAAGCAGCGCACGTAGTGCTCGTTGCCCAGATCGGTCATGCCCGGTTCGCGCGTCCAACAGGTTTCGCCCACGCGTTTCCGGCAGCGCGGATGAAACATGCAGCCGGGCGGCAGGGCGGCCCCGTGCGGCACCGTGCCCTTGATATGGGCCAGTGCTTCTTTCGGGCCCGTCATCTTGGGGATGGAATGGAGCAGGTCGATGGTATAAGGGTGTTGCGGATTGGCGAATAATTCCGCGACCGGCGCCGCTTCGACCACTTCGCCCATGTACATGACATAGACGTAATCAACCATGTGCGCGACGACGCCCAGGTCGTGAGTGATGAGCATCAGGGAGAGATTGAATCGGCCCTGTATCTCCTTGATCAGGCGCAGGACCTGGGCTTGCACGGTAACGTCCAGCGCCGTGGTCGGCTCGTCGGCAATCAATAAGCGGGGATTGGAGGCCAGCGCCATGGCGATCATGGCGCGTTGACGCATGCCGCCGCTGAACTCGAACGGGTAGGCGTCCGCGCGCTGTTCCGGTTCCGGAATGCCGACCTGACCGAGCAGTTCCACAACCCGCTTGCGGATGGCGTGCTCGTCCATGTCCGAATGGATCCGCAATACTTCGGAAATCTGATTGTACAACGTATGGACCGGACTGAACGCGGTCATCGGTTCCTGAAAGATCATGGCGATTTCGCCGCCGCGAATCTGTTTGATGGTCTTTCCGTCCGGATCCATTTGCGCTAGGTCAACGATCTCGCCGTTCTTGCGTCGGAACCGCAAGGCGCCCCGCACGATTTCGCCGCCGCGCGGCAATATCCGCAACAGCGAGTAGGCGGTCATGGTCTTGCCGCAACCGCTTTCACCGACCACGCCGATCGATTTGCCCGTCGGAATCTGGAAGGACACGCCGTTGAGCGGTTTGATCACGCCCTCGTCGCGATAGAATCGGAGAAACAGGTCTTCGACCTCTATCATGTTCTCTGCTTTCATAACACTTACTACTTTCTACTTCCTGCGCCCGCTACTACGCGTACGGATCGGCCGCGTCACGGAGTCCGTCGCCGAGGACGTTGAAGGCCAGTACGACGATGATCACGAACAGTCCCGGATAAAGGAGCCAGGGGGCCATGGCCAGCACCTGGAAATTCTGGGCCTGCTGCAGCAGGACGCCCCAGCTCACCACGGGCGGGCGCAGACCGATCCCGAGAAAGCTCAACGCGGTTTCTCCCAGAATCATGCCCGGCACGGCCAGCGTGGCCGAGGCGATGATATGGCTCAAAAAGGACGGAACCATATGCCGGAAAATGATGGCGGTCTCGGGCGTGCCGGAGAGTCGGGCGGCCACCACGAAATCTTCTTCGCGCAGCGACAGGAACTTGCCGCGCACAACCCGGGCCAGGCCGGTCCAACCGAGGAACGAGAGGATGATGGTGATCCCGAAATATATGCGCAACGCGGACCAGTGCCCGGGCAGGGCGGCGCTTAACGCCATCCACAAGGGCAATTGCGGGATGCAGATGAGCACCTCGATGGCCCGTTGGATGATGTTGTCGGTCACCCCGCCGAAGTAGCCGGCCAGCCCGCCCAGCAGGATGCCGATGAAGAAGGTAAGGAAGACGCCGATCAATCCGATCGTCAGCGAAATCCGCGCGCCGAAGATGATTCGACTCAATACATCGCGCCCGATCTGGTCGGTGCCCAACAGATGCACGCCGCCTTCATCCACGCCGAAGAGCCGGTGTTCCATGGGAATCAGGTTCCAAAGCTTGTAAGGCTCCCCGCGATGAAAGAATTGGACGGGAATTTTCTTGTCGTGATTCGGCGTATATACGCGTTGCCACGTGTTGGGATCGGTCTCCATTTCGTATCCGTACACAAAGGGGCGGAAATGGAATTGGCCCTCCGCATCGACGAAGCGCAATGTTTTCGGAGGCGCGAGGATACGGGTCACATCACGCGCGTTCGGGTCGTACGGCGCAAAGAACTCGCAGAACGCGGCGACGAAGTAGAAAATCAACAACACGATCCCGCCGAACAAGGCAAGCTTGTGCTTGCGGAACCGCCACCACATCAATTTCCACTGCGAAGCGAAGATGGCGGTGTTTTCTTCGGGCGGGCCGCCGGGATCGGCCGTCTCGGAGGGGTCCGCGGGCGCGTCCGGCGGGGGCGGTGTGTTGATGTCTTGCGGATGTTTCATGGGCGTTTCGTCAGTCATAGCGAATCCTGGGATCCAGGGCGGCCAGCGCAAGATCGGACAGCAGCGTGCCCACCACCGTTAACGTGCTCATGATCATGATCAGGCTTCCGGCCAGGAACATGTCCTGCGTCATCAGTGCTTCCAGCAGCAACGGCCCGATCGTCGGCAGGTTCAGCACCACCCCGACGATGGCGTCGCCCGAGAAGATCATCGGCAACATCCAGCCGATGGTGCTGATAAAGGGGTTGATGGCGATCCGGACGGGATACTTGAAGATCAATTTCAGGTTTCCGACGCCCTTGGCCCGGGCTGTTACCACATAGGGCTTTTGCAGTTCGTCGAGCAAGTTGGCGCGCATCACGCGCACCAGACCCGCCGTGCCCGCCATGCCGACGACGACCATGGGTATCCAGAGATGTTTCAGGAGATCGACGAACTTTCCGAAACTGAACGGCTCGCCCATGTACTCCGGCGAGAATAAGCCGCCTACGGTTATACCGAAATAGCGGTGGCCCAGATACATCAACGCTAGTGCGAGCAGAAAGTTGGGGGTGGCCATGCCGAGAAAGGCGATGATCGTAAAGGTATAGTCCGATACGGAATATTGGCGGATAGCCGAGTAGAAGCCGATGGGGAACCCGATCACCCAGGTGAACAGTACGCAGGCGATCGCAATCAGTACGGTGTATCCGAGGCGGTCGTATACGAGAGTGTTGACGGGTTGTTCGTTGACGATCGAGTAGCCGAGATCGCCGCGCAGAAACCCGGTGACCCACCGCAGATATTGCATGGGCATGGGGTCGTCGAGATGGAAGCGCGCGCGCAAGGCGGCGATTTGCGCCTCGGAAACATCCTTCCCTTCGGCCTGCAGTTCGGCGAGCCGGGAGGTCACGGCGTCGCCGGGCGGCAATTGAATCAGAAAGAATACCAGCATGGAGATCGCCACCAGCGTGGGGATCATCACCAATAAGCGTCTGGCAATATAGTTCAACATAATCGTAACTTCACAGGATCATTCCGGTTCGAGATACCAGCTTTCGGTAAAATAAGGGGTAGTCCATCGATTATCCCAGCCCCAATATCCGCGGGTCGGGACATTGCGCAGTCGGGTGCTGACCACCAGCGGTTGCGGCGCCAGGCCCACGGTGCCGATCACCCACAGATTTTCCGCCTGGGACGCCAGAATCTTTTTGCCCAGCTCCAGGCGGTGTTCCGGATCCATGTTCATCCGGAAGTCTTCATACCATTCAAGAACCTGGCGCGCTTCAGGTTCGGGTTCCTCGCCGCTCTCGCCTTCGGATAGATACCATTCGACCCAGAGCGGCCAGATGCTGACCTGCCAGTCCCTGAGCATGGGCACGAACCAGATCGGTTCGGTGGTAAACAGGATATCGGTCGTGCGGTCCGCGTGCCAGAGCGTCATCTCCAGCATGTTGCCCACGGACCGGGTGCGTTGAAGTGAGGCGCTGATTTCGCGCAGGCTGATGTTCACGCCGATGTCGCGCCAGTGGGCCGTCACCAGCTCCATGGTCTCGAGCTTGGGCGTTTCCAATGAGAGCCATTCAAGCGTAATGTTCAGCGGACGCCCGTCGGGCCGGTTACGCCGGCCGTCGCCGGTCTGGTCCACCAGACCCATCTCGTCCAGCAAACGCGCGGCTTCTACCGGATCGTAGTGCGCGTACGCCTCGGCGAATCGATCTTCGAAGAAGATACTCGACGAGCTGACCGTGGCCTGCCGCGGTGTGGCGCGACCGAAATAGATGACTTCGTTGATTTCATCGCGATCAATGCCAAGGGACAGCGCCCGTCTAAAGCGGGGATCACGGAATATTTCCCGCAGGACCGGATCGGGAATGGTCAGGTTGGCCTGTATGATGACATCCGAGCCGTGCAGCCGGTTCCAGATAAACGTTTCATGCTTGCCCGCCGTCTCGCCCAGCTTGAACAGCGGAATGTCGGACGTGCGCAATTGTTTGCCTTCCACGGTGAGTTCGCCCGTGCCGGCTCGCGCGGCGATGACTTCCTCGTCCAAGTCCTTGTACATTTCGAACGCGTCGATATACGGCAATTGCCGCCCTTCCGGATCGATTTTCGGATAGTAGGGATTGCGCTCGAAGATATCCATTTGCATGGTAATGGATCTCAGGCGATAGGGCTCGATGACGGGCGTGCCCACCACCTCGCGCGCGTGGCGGCCCCCGTACGTGCTCCAGAAGTAGCCGATCCAGTCCTGGTATCCGTAACGTCGCGCGCGTGCCCGCAGTTCATCGGGGTCGGCGAACTTGATGTGATGCTCCATGAGAAAGTGTCGCGGGGCCACGTACCGTTCGCTGACATGAGCCAGGTGTTCGCGGATAAAGGGCTGAGGCGTCTTAAAGCGGTATTGGAACGTTTGTTCATCGATGACGACGCATTCGGCCTCGTTCAAGGGCGCCGGTTGGACCGGCGTCAATTCTTCATTCCCGAAAACGTGGTCGAAATAGAACTTATAATCCGCCGAGGTATAAGGGTGTCCGTCCGACCATTTCAGGCCTTTGCGCAGGTGCACGGTCACGACGCGCCCGTCTTCGCTGACTTCCACCGATTCGGCCAG
>SLGY01000105.1 GCA_007136425.1 Kiritimatiellia bacterium | reverse complement strand
TGCTCAACCGTTTCCAGCGCATGAGACACCAGCAGCAGCGTCTTGCCGGCTTGTTGAAACTGTCGAATCCTGTCCAGGCACTTGTTTTGAAAAGCGACGTCGCCCACGGCCAGGACCTCGTCGATCAGGA
Source organism: Kiritimatiellia bacterium (assembly GCA_007136425.1). GTDB lineage: Bacteria > Verrucomicrobiota > Kiritimatiellia > SLAD01 > SLAD01 > SKZA01. Next base: position 21,207 of record SLGY01000105.1, on the reverse strand, counting down.
GGATGTCGGGGTTGATTTCCACGGCTACGGCGAATCCGAGGCGGACATACATGCCGCTGGAATAATGTTTCACAGGCATGTCGATGAAGTCCTTCAAGCCGGCGAATTCAATGATATGATCCATTCGCCGCATCACGTCTTCTCGCGGAATGCCGAGGATAGAGGCGTTGAGGATGACATTTTCCCGGCCGGACATCTCCGGATGAAAACCGGCCCCGAGTTCCAGCAACGACGAGATTCGACCGACGGTACGCACGGTGCCCGAGGTCGGTGTCACGGTGCCCGCCAGAAGCCCGAGCAAGGAACTCTTGCCGGACCCGTTAGGGCCGATTACGCCGATGGTGGATCCGCGTTTGATGTCGAACGATACATCCTGCAAGGCCCAGAAACGGTCCTGCTTCTTGCCTTGCAAAAGGCGCGATAGGGTCCGGTACAGTGTCGGCGCACCGACGCCCTGAGCGCGGTATGATTTGCCCAGATTCCTGACTTCTATGGCGTTGTCCGTCATCAGAGCCAATCCGCAAAGTATTTCTGCGCCCGTTGATAGGCGATGAACGCAATGATGAACAGGCCGATTGGCCAGCACCAGCCGATGATTGCGGCGGTGGACCAGGGGAACTCGACCCCGGGTATCTGCAAGGAACGGTAGGCGGTAATGATGACACTGAGCGGGTTCAACATGAACAGTTCTTTCAGCCAGACCCGGTCACCGGCCAGCGTCTCCAGCAGGCTCAGTGGATACATGATTGGACTGACAAAAAACCAGGCGCTGAGCAGCAGCCCCACGAAGTGTTGTGTATCGCGAAAATAGACATTGGACGCCGCCGTCAAAAGCGCCACGGAAAGGTTGAAGATGAAATGATAGCCAATCAGCAGCGGCAGCCAGACGGTCCAGGGGCTGAGCATGCTTCCGGTTCGGTGCAGTAGAAAGACCACAAGAATGAGCTGGACGACCAGCATGAGCAGGTAGTTGATCAGGGCGGAGATCGTGGTCGATATGGGAATGATCATGCGGGGAAAATAGATCTTCTTGACCAGATTGGAATTGGCGGTGATGCACGCCATGCCGGATTGAATGGACTGCACGGTGAATTGCCAGGCAAAGACGCCGATGAGCAGCTCTTCATGAGGGATGCGTACGCGGAGCAGCCGAAGAAAAAAGATATAGATCATGGCCATGAAGAGCGGCGTCAAAACCGTCCACAGGAGTCCGAGCACGGAGCCGCGATAACGACTGCGCAGATCGCGGACAACGAGATTGATCAGGAGTTCCCTGTATTTATATAAAACCGAAAGAATTCTCATACGAAACCGGTACCATAACGGAATGTGGTTTACGGTGCCAGAAAAAGCCTAACAGCCCGTTGAAAAAGACGGAGACAGTGAACCTGCCCGCTTTCGGTGAAGATAGCGTGGACAGTGCATCTTCTATATTTGATTAGGCAAGGGGTCTCGACCGTTGGAGGCGGGGATGTCTTTTCCACCCTGCTACATTCGCATGGGTGGTTTTATTTCAGGGGGCTGTTGATGGAACGCATCCAGGAATTCCAGCGCAACCAGCTCTTCTCCGGTATCGCTCAGGTGTAACCCGTCCACAAGATAGCGGTCGGGGTTGCGACGAATAGCGCGATGCAGGTTTACGATCGTGACGTCCGCCTGGTCGGCAACGGATCGAATGCGCTGATTGATCTGGTTTACGCGCCCGTTGTAGATGCGACGCGGACCCTCCATCGGCATCACGTTGGCAAGCACGGGGATGCATTGACTGTCCTTTGCGACAGCGACCATGTGGCGGATGGCATTTTCCGTGTTGGCTATCGGCGCACCCTGGATGGCGTCGTTGGCGCCGTATATGATGATGACATAGCCGGGCTTATGCCGGTTGATCTGTCGGCGTATGCGTGCAGCGCCCGCGCCCGCCGGTGCGCCGGCGAGTCCGTCGTTAATGACGGTTTTGCCCACCATATTGCCGAACCGCGCGGGCCATGGGGCCGCACCGGAAAAGCCGCCTCGCGTGATGCTGTCTCCCAGGACCAAAACGCGTTGGGAATCGTTCTCCCCGAAATCGTGCCCGTCTCCCAATGTTCTCGAACTACCGGAATTGAGACAACCAACGGATACAAACAGATGCGCGATCAGCAGTGCCGCGAATACCGTGAAGAGTCGGCCGGGATTCGGCCGATATGAGTGAGTATGGTTCATATCAGAATTCCTGTTCAAACGGCGGGTATAAATAATGCCATGGGTCTGCCTTGGCAAGCCCGAATATCAGGGGTGCGGGCGGGGCGAAAAGGCCCGGTTGGCCAGCAGGCCGACCAGCAAGGTGGCGCCGCAAATGAAGGGCGGGATAATCGCGATCGGCCAGAGCGCGGGCCGGAAGGCTATATCGAACAGCCGCCATGCGATCAGCCAGCTGGCCAGTAGGGCGAGTAGAATGCCCGCAATGGAAGCGATAGCCCCCAGCAGGACGTATTCCGCCGCCATGATCCGGTTCAATTGACCGCGCGTGGCGCCCAGGGTCCGCAGCAGGGCGGCTTCCTCCATGCGATCATAGCGGCTGGTCAGGACGGTGCCTCCGAGGACAAGCAGGCCGGTCAGCACGCTGAACAGGGCCATAAACCGTATCACATGAGCCGCTTTGTCGAGTACGTCATCCAGCGCTTGCACGATCATGCGAAGGTCGATGGCCGAAACGTTGGGGAATCGGGTAATGACGCGGTTCTGCAAGTGCGCCGCCGCTTCCAGGCCCGGGGCGCGGATGACCATGGCAAAGTTTTGTGGCGCGCTTTCCAGAACGCCCGCCGGGAAGATGACAAAGAAATTGGTGCGTAGTTGACGCCAATCCACATCGCGAATGCTGCGGACATAGGTTTGCAGGCGGACCCCTTGCAGATCAAAGACCATGCGGGCGTTTAACCCGATACGCAGGAAATCGGCCAGTGTTTGATCAATGGAAATGGGAATGAGCCCGGACGCATCGTCCACCCGTCCCTCCCATTGACCGCGGATGATCCGCTCTCGTTCATCGAGCCTTTCGCGATAGGTTGATCGATATTCGCGGAACAAGACCCAATCCGGGATGTCCAGATCCCGGTCGTTGCGTAAATCGGTCACGGTCCGGCTGTTGACCTCCAGCAGGCGCATGGTGACGATGGGCGTGGATTCGATATGCTCCAAACCCTCTTCCTCGGCGAGCGCTTCAATCGGTTCGACCTGATCCCCTTGAATGTCGAACAGGATCATGTTCGGACGCCCTTCGTCATCCGCGCTGCGGAACTGCGCGACGATGTTGTCCTGAGTAAACGTCAACGAGGCCAGTAGGAATGTTCCGAGCCCCAGAGAAAGCAGGAGCACGCCGGTTTGGTTATAGGGACGATGGATATTGGCAATGCCCTGTCGCCACGCGAAGGATCGGCCATCCCGGAGACCACGGCGAGTCAACCACATCAACAAGCGGGCCGCCGCGGCAAGGAGCGCGAAAACCGTTGCCACGCCGGCAGCGAGCGCAAGGCCCTGCGTCCAGCGCTCCGTGTGCAGCATGGAAAAGATTAGGAGCATCAGTCCGAGCATGCCGAGCACGAGCCCTTGAACGGGGTCGAAACGATACGATCGCGCATCGTCCCTGCCGAGTCGCAGAGCGCTTAACGGAGAGACGCGGCGCAAGGGTGTTAACGGATACAACGCAAAGGCGACCGAGAGGCCCAGTCCGTAGAGCAGACTCAACAGCGCGCCGCGCCATGACCAACCGGCGACGACGAAAATCGGGAGAAAATCGGATAGCAGCGCGGGCAGCGCATACTGAAGCGCGGCTCCCAGCGCCAGACCGATCAGTGCGCCGGCGAAGGCCGCAGCCGCCGCTTGAACTACGTAGACCATGAAAGCCGTCCGGGCGCTCGCGCCCAGGCAACGCAAAACGGCCACGTCCGAACGCTTTTTCCGGGCGTACAGTTGAATGGAGCCGGCCAGTCCGATGCCGCCGAGCAATAAGGCGATAAATCCGCCTAGGTGCAAGAAACGATACAGGTTTTCCAAGGCCGCGCCGGTCAATGCGCGGCGTTGATCCGCCGTTTCCGATTCCAGGCGCAGCTCGGTCATGCGCCCTTGAAGCTGTTGCAATAAGGGTTCCGTTCGTGTGTCCTGCGGCAACTGGTAATGAGCGTAATAGCGGGCCAGACTGCCTTCGCGCAGCAGCTCCGTGTGGGGCAGGTCCCGCGCGGCGACATATACGCGCGGACCGAGAAACGCGCTGGTGGCGGGGGCTTCTCCGGACACGCGCGTAAGCCGGCCCGCGATGGTAAATTCGTGTGCACCGATTCGGATAGAGTCGCCAATGCCCGCGTTGAATTGCAGCATCAGGCTTTCTTCCACAACAGCCAGCCCGGGCTCGGATAGAAATCGTTCTGCCGCCTCCGGCGGTTCGGTATCAAACCGGCCGTAAAACGGAAAGGGATTAGACAAGGCGCGTACCTGACTTAAGCGTGTAGAACCGGTCTGCGGGAAGGTGACCATCGAGAAGAACCGCGTTTCGCGGACCTGTTCGCCGGGTATTTCCGCCAGGAGCTTTTCCGCGTCGTTGTCGAATGGTTGCAATGAACGAATGCTGAGGTCGGCCCCGAGCAAACTGCGCGTCTCGCGTTCAATGGCGCGATCCATTCTGTCGCCGAACGAGCGGATGGCGAAGAGCGCCCCGATACCCAGCGCGATGGCTGCGACGGACAACACCAAGTGCATGCGACTGCCGCGACTGTCGCGCCAGGCCATGCGCAGGATCCAGAATGGGGAAGAATGGTTAATGGTTAACGGTTGAGGGTTGAGCGTTGGTGATTTGGCCGTTCTTGAGTTTTACAATGCGTTGGACTCGCCGGGTCAGTTCATGGTCGTGCGTGACCAGCATCAATGTGGTGCCTTCGTTACGATTCAGATCGAAGAGAAGGTCGAGAATATGCGCGCCGGTTTCTTCGTCGAGATTGCCCGTGGGTTCGTCGGCGAAAACGATGCGCGGCTGATTGATAAAGGCGCGGGCAATGGCCACGCGTTGTTGTTCGCCGCCGGACAATTGGGCGGGGTAATGATGTACGCGATCTTCCAGACCGACCTCGGTCAACAGGGCGCGCGCCCGGTTGCGCGCATTGTCGCTCCCGCACAACTCCGCAGGGACCATGACATTCTCCAGTGCGGTGAGTGAGGGGAGCAGGCGAAAGGTCTGAAACACGAAGCCGGTCAGCTCGTTACGCATGCGGGCCAGCGCGTCTTCGCTTTGATCATTGAGAAGCACATCCTTGAGGCGGACGCGACCCGTCGTTGGACGATCCAGACCGGCACATAGCCCAAGCAGCGTTGTTTTGCCGCTGCCGGACGGTCCGATCACCGCGCAGGTCTCGCCGTCGTTCATGCGGAAATCGATATCCTTCAGCACGGTCAGGTCCCGGTTTCCGCTTCGGAAGGTCTTCGAAACATTCTCTGCTTGTAGCATCATGATGTGGTATCCTTTACCGTAATCTGTCATTCGCTGACGATAAAACTGACACATGCTTCATGAATTATCCTTCAAAAAAGTTGGACGTCACAGAAGTCGTTCCTCCAGGAACTGGTCATCGTCCGCCGTTCGGGTTGCTGATAGCGGCCTTACTATACAGCACCGTTCTATTCTTTGCCGCGGGCTGTTCGCCGTCCACGGATCGGGATGCGCCTTTGATTGATGCGGAGTCCTATCCCGAATCGGAAGACCGCCCGGTCATCCTGTTCCTCGGCGACAGTCTCACGGCCGGATATCATCTCGACCCGGCGGACGCGTTCCCTGCGCTCATTCAAGAGATGTTGGATGAGCAGGGATATGATTATCGAGCCGTCAACGCCGGTGTCAGCGGCGATACCAGTCTGGACGGGTTGAACCGCCTCGACTGGGTATTGCGTCAGCCGGTTTCGGTTCTGGTGCTGGCGCTGGGGGCGAACGACGCGTTGCGCGGCCAACCGATTGAACGGATTCGCGATAACCTGGACGAAATCATGTCGCGCACGCGCGCGCGGTATCCCGATGTGCGGTTTGTGTTGGCGGGCATGAAAATGCCGCGGAATTACGGGGAACCGTATGTCAGCAATTTTGAACAGATGTTCAGCAATCTGGCCGCTGAGCACGATGCCGTTTTGATTCCGTTTCTGCTCGAAGGTGTAGCCGGCGATCCTGTGCTGAATTTGCGTGACGGTATTCACCCTACGGAAGAAGGCCATAAAATCATGGCGAACACCGTGTGGCGGTATTTGGAGCGGGTGCTGTAGGGCGTGTCGCGTGTCGGGTGCCTGCCCTGCGAAGCCTCTTGGCGAAGCAGGGGCGACTGTCTGAACACTGACCACTGAACACTGAACACCGAACACTGAGCACTGAACACCGAACACTCCTACGCCCCCTCTAGCTCGCTTCAGGTATCTCGCCGGGCTCCACTTTCCCGAACCAACGGTACCGGTTTCGTGCAACCCAATCGTACAGTGTGTCGCGTATCGGGCGGGGAAGAATACGGAAGACGCCCAGTATCGGCCAAGGGGCTCGCAGGCGGCGCGCAATCCGCAACGCCGCATCGCTGCGGAGCCGGACTTGACCGCCCTCGGCCAGAATCAGGGAGCCCGGCTGATGCGGGTCCAGTCCCGCCTGGCGCATAAGCGCCTCCCCCTGTTCCGTTTGTAATGGCTTGAAATGGAAGTAATTGAGAGGATCGCGTCGCCGTATAAATCGGACAGATCCATGGCACAGCCGACAGGTCTCATCGAAGTAGATAGTGGGTTTTTCTATTGTTCCAGACATGGCGAATGAAGGAAGGTGTTCGTGAAATATTTGCCTATTCCTGATAAATTCTAACAAAGGGCATTGGCAGTGTAATCGCTTGAATCCGGTAACGCAAACGCGGAAAAGAATGATCATGGTTCGGGAACGAATACTTATCGTGGAAGACGAGCGTGTGAATCAGCCGGCTTCCTCCGTTTCCCCGGAAGTTGCAGGGGAGGCACAGAAGTTGATCGCGGATCTATATTCCCCGTCAACATAAGACCACAGTCGCCACTGCGCGCTGCCGTTCGGAGAGGATCACACTTATCGAAGTGTGACCTCCAGAGTCAGGAGCATGCCGATGGAAACCCGCCAGTGCATGTAGGCTGCAGGGCTGTTCGAATGGTTGCCTATCGACAAGTCATCCTATGTTTGCTAGGCAGATTCTAACGAGGAATGCAGTATGAAAAAAACGACTTCCAGAAAACGAACAACTCAAAAGCGATCTGCGAAAGCCCGGCAGGTCCTGAATAAACCCGTCGTGGCGAATATCTTCTTCCCCACGGATGAAGAGAGCGTCGAATTGCGAAGAATCAAGGCGAAGAAGGAGGCCGCACAAGTCCAGTGTGTGCGAGCGATTAGCAAGTTTATCGGCGATTATCGCGTAACGTCGAGACAGTGGGAAGAACCCTATGCCGTCGAAATTCGCTCGCTGCAAAGCCGCATCAACACGTGCACATGTCGCGATTTCCACATGAATAGGCTCGGGACATGCAAACATATTGAGCGTGTTCTTCAATCGCTTGCACTTCGCGGAAAACGGGCCTTCAAAGCCGCCGCGATAAATGAATCGCCCATTTGCGAAGTCTATTTGGATCGCAGCCGAGAGACGGCCCGCATTGTCTTGACGATGCCCATAACCGGCGCTCGAAAGGCATGCGCCGCGCTATCGCCCTTATTCGGTGAGGACGGCGCGCTCTTGGGCGAGCCCGCTATGGCGTTGCCCGTCTTGGAACGAATTGCGCGAGCGCTGCCGAATCTGATCCGTTTGTCGTTTGCGATTCGTCCCTGGGTGGAGGAGTTGGAACGGCGTAAACAACGTGAGATGGCGAGAACGCATTTCTTGACGGATGTGCGCAAGGGGAAACGTTCTCTGGATATTCTGAAACATCGACTATATCCCTACCAGCAGGACGGGATGCTGCATCTAGCCTTTACGGAGCGGGCCATGCTGGCGGACGAAATGGGGCTCGGCAAAACGGTTCAGGCCATCGCCGCCTGCGAACTGCTGCGGCAATTGCGCGGTATCCAGCGCGTGCTGATTGTTTGTCCCAGTTCCCTTAAGACGGAGTGGGAGGAGCAAATCTGCCAATTCTCGAATCACAAACCCAACTTGGTTTTCGGGCCGCGCGTCGCACGTTTGAAGGCCTACGAACATGGACCGCTCTTCACAATCATTAATTACGAACAGGCGCGCGCCGACGTGGCTGAAATCAACACGCGCATGGCTCCGGACGTCGTTGTGCTCGACGAAGCACAACGGATCAAGAACTGGCCGACAAAAACCGCCAAGACCATTAAACGACTTCATAGCCCATATGCCTTCGTGTTAACCGGCACGCCGTTGGAGAATCGTATCGACGAGGTATATTCGCTCGTCGAGTTTGTCGATCCTGATTTGTTCGGCTCCCTCTTTCGGTTCCAGCGCGAGTTCTTTCAGTTGGATGCAGAGGGAAACGTGGCGCCGCATAACTTTCCCGAATTGCATCGGCGCTTGAACACGATCATGCTGCGCCGCCTGAAGTCGGATGTGGAGGGCGATTTGCCCGAGCGCACGAATAAGACGTTTTTTGTCCCGATGGAAAAAGAACAACGTCTTCGTTATCAAGACTATGAGGAACCGGCTCTTCGCCTCGCGGCGCTGGCTCATAAGCGCCCGCTCCGAAAAGAAGAATTCGAGAAGTTGCAAAAGCTGCTCAATTGCATGAGGATGATGTGCGACACGCCCTACATTCTCAGTAAGAAATGCCGCATCTGCCCAAAACTGGTTGAACTCGAACCTATCCTGGATGAAATCCTTTCCGACCCGTCCGCCAAAGTGATCTTGTTCTCCGAATGGCTGCGCATGCTTGAACTAATTACTCAACTGGCCGATCATAAGGAAATTGAGTACGCGTTGCATACCGGGCAGTTGGATCAGCGAAAGCGACGGTTGGCGATTCAACGCTTCAAAACGGAGCCTTCCTGTCGTCTTTTCCTCTCTTCAGAAACAGGCGGCACGGGGCTGAATTTGCAAGCGGCCAACTACGTGATCAACATGGATCTGCCCTGGAACCCGGCCAAACTGGAACAGCGTATCGCCCGCGCTTGGCGCAAGCACCAAACGCGGGCCGTCACTGTTATCAATTTGGTGACGGAAAACTCGATCGAACACGCCATGCTGGGCAAGCTGGCTTACAAGCAGGGGCTCTCCAAGTCCGTCCTGGATGGAGCGGAAACCGCGCCCAAATCGCCAGGCGGCCGCAAGGCGTACATGGCCATGGTCAATGACTTGCTTGAGGAGAAAGGCGCCGCAGCGGTATGCCCGCCCTTGGCGAAAGAGGGGCGATCCTTGATCGCAGCCGACAAGCCGCCGTTGAAGGATGAGCTGGCGGCCCGGTTCCCGTCGCAGATTCTGGGCATGACTGCGGATGAACATGGACAGCCCATGATGATCGTGCTGCGTGACGAGGTTCACGCCGACACCGTGCGAGAGGCAGCGCGTCAGACCCATCCTGAGGCCGATCTGGAGATTCTAGATCGCGAGACCTATGCGCTGTTGGAGCGCCTCCGGGACAAGGGCGTCATTGCTTTCAGAGGTTCAGTGGTTTCTCCGGACGGACGGCTCGACCTCTCGCCGCCGACCGACGAGGTGTTTCAGGCACAAGCGCGCACTTATTGGGCTACGGCATCGCGCAAACGGAGGACAGGGCAGGTGCTGCTGGAAGCGGGTTTGATAGAAGAGGCCCGGACGCCCATAAGAGAAGCATTTCAAATCGGACTACAATCCCTGTATGTCTTTGCTCATGGCGACATACCAGATCAGCCGCAGGCAATCTTGTTGAAGGATCAGCGCTGTCGGCCTTTGATCACGCGTCTTGGCCTGCAAGACGTGCATGAACCTTTGGCCGAGAACATCGCGGATGAAACCGAGCAGGGCTCTGTCTTGAGGTCGGCCTTGGCAGGTTTTGATCAGCTGGATGAATTCTTAAACAGGGGAGGCGCAGCATGAATTTACAAGCCATACCGAGTCCGGAGTTGTGCGATGTGCTCTCTAATATGAGAAGATTCAGCAGGAAGAGAAGGCGCTGAGCGGGCGTAAAGCGGCCTTGAAAGAGATACTGGCTAAACAACAACACTCCCTTGTTACCAGTCCGCATGCGTGGGAGGAAGCGCGGCGGAATCTGGAACGAAAGCGGCCGCACTTACTCAAGGGATTGGAGGATTTGGATCTCGATCTTCTCCCTCTCGGTGAAAAAAGGGGGGGCGTCAATTCCGCAACCCGTGCGCGGTGCGCGCCAGTTGGTTCAGGACCCCTTCCACGGCTTTCCGGGCCGCATCATCTTTCAGCGTCCCATCGTCCGCGAACGCTTCGTGCGCCTTAGCAAGCGCGAATTGGCTGGGGATAATGAAGGCGGTCAAATTCTGCAGAATCGCCCGAAGATGATTCAGCGCCCGTATACCGCCCAAGCCGCCGGGCGACGCGCTCAAGAGGCCGACGGGTTTTTCGAACCAGACCTTACCCGGATCGTCGTCACCGCCGGGGCGCGATGTCCAATCGATCGTGTTTTTCAGGACGCCGCTGACGGAGGCGTTGTATTCCGGCGAAGAGATCAACACCGCATCGTGCTCGTGAATGAGCTGTTTGATTTTCAGGGCGTTCGCGGGCACCCCTTCCATCTCTTCCAAATCTCCATCGTAAAGGGGCAGAGCATAGTCCCGCAAATCGGCAACCGTGACGGTGTGGCCCGATTCCTCTGCGAGCTGGGCCGCACCCCGAATCAGTTTCTTGTTGAACGAACCTTCCCTTGTACTACCTGCAAAAGCCAATATGCGCATCGTGTCCTCCATCATTATTATTCGCTTGATTGAGCCTGTGTGTCGGGTTGGTGCCGAAAACATAACAACAACCTGTCCTGAGCGCCATAACGTCTCCCCTCAAAAGATATTCATATTCACATGAAGGCTTGGGAATTCGCCTCGTCGGAAATGGGCGCGCCCTCGCATGGCACCAAGCCGCAAAAGGCTTCAAGATTGTCACGCATACTGCTGCGTATGACAAAAGTGTAGGGGATTCCCTCTGCTTTCGAGGTTGTGCGGGAAAAAAAAGACTTATGTAATGCGTTTATAATCAAATAAATAAGCCTTGGACTTCTATTTTTTGTGCGAACTGGAACGAAGTCTGCTTAAAGCACCACTCTGGTAAAAGCGTTTACCGAAATCTAATGCGTTGATGTTCGTTGCTTAATGTGGCGGAGGCAGATTGTGCGCAATGCGGTTCATGAGGGTGTATGCGATTTAAGAAGTCAGAGGGGCAATGGGCTTTTCCAATCATTGGAAGAAAGATCCGCGATTTTTCCAATCGTTGCCTGCCCGCCGCTGGGTATACAACTTCTGCTATACCAACGGGCTCGTTCGTTCAATCGATCCGTTTTCGCAAGCGGCAGGCGGGGAACTTCTTTTGCTCGATTTTCCAATCGTTGGAAAAGCGGCGTAACGGCTGTAAGCCACTTTGCGTAGCCCTGACTGGCCTGATCATTTGGGTCGCCGGCGCACATTCTGTGGAAGGACAAGGATCAGAGAGTTTTGATAATCACGCGGCTCCCGGAAATACCTATGCGTCGGGTACGTATACTGGAGATGGCGGTGTTGGTTGGTCGTACTCCGGCGCGCGTAATCCGAGCGCTGCTTATCAAATTGATGGCAAGTCCATTGGGTTTGGAACAACCTCGCACAATCCCCGGCACGTGAAAGCTACGGTGAGCGGAGGCGTTGGATCGGTCACCTACAAGACGCGTTCCTATTTTACAGGGGGAGGGGCCTCTGATCGGACCATCCAGCTTTGGGTGGATGGAAACCTGGAAGAATCATTCACGCTGCCGGCGATGGGTACGATTTACACCCGCACCGTTTCGGGCATTGACGCAGCCGGGTCTGTCGAGATCGAATTCCGTGCCACGGGGAGCCGACAAATCGTTCTCGATACCGTTTCGTGGACAGGCTATGTGCCCGCCACTGACCAGCCGCCAACGATGGGCGCATTGGATGTCACGGGGATCGGCTCGACGACGGCGACGTTTGAGTCGGAGGTGACGGATGATGGCGGGCAGCCGGTGACTGCGCGCGGATTTGTGTATTCGCTCACGGCAACGAATGACGATCCGCTGATCGGTGGGTCGGGGGTGACACAAGTTTCCTCCGGCACAGGAACGGGCTCATTCGATGAATCGGTCAGCGGATTGACGGTGGGCGCGGAGTACTCGGTCAAGGCCTACGCGACAAATACCGAGGGGACCACCTATACGCCCGTTGAGACCTTCAAGACGTTTCCGGCGCTGGTGGCGTTCAACACGCCGTATGAAAAGAATTTCAGCGGGTTCAATAGCGCTGCGACGATTCCGGCCGGTTGGGAAGTGACGGACGACACGTACGACGGGGATTGGGGATCGGGAGCCAGTATCGGCCTGCGCGGCAACGACAACGTGCTGGGCTATCAACATACGGCGGCTTCCGGCAATTTCACCATCACGCTGACCTTGGTCAATGAGACCGGCGACACCATTGAGAACTTGGTGGTGGAGTATATGGGGATGGTGGAGCGGACAGGCGTTGGTCGTTCTCCGGAATGGACGGTGGAAGTGGATGGGTCGGAGGTGGCCGCGCTGTTCTACAGTACGAGTGGCGGTGTAGATGAATTGAAATCCACGACGGTGACAGGCCTCAGCATAGCGAACGGGGAAACGTTCACAATCACGTGGACCAGCGACCGCGGCGGGCCGTCGGGGGCTTCGAAACAGATCGGTATTTCGGATGTGCATGTCGAGGCGATCGGCGCGGCGACCGCGCCGACGGTGACTACGACGCCGATCACGGTGTTCGGTCCGGTTTCGGCCACGGTGGGTGGAAATGTGACGAGCGACGGCGGGGAACCGGTGACGGCGCGCGGGGTGGCGTATAACACGACCGGGAATCCGACGACGGCGGACTCGACGTTGTCGATCGGCAGCGGCACCGGCAGTTTCAGCGATACCCTGTCCGGCCTGACACCGGGGGAGACGTATTATGTGCGTGCGTACGCGACCAACACCGAGGGGACCTCTTACGGCGACGAGGAATCGTTCACGACGGAGTGCGTCGGCGCGCCGACGGGAGTGGGAGCCACGGATGTGACGCTCAGCAGTTTTACGGCGGAATGGAACACGGTGGCGGGGGCGACGGGGTATCGGCTGGATGTCAGCACCAGCCCAATCTTTGGTGAGGGCGGCGGGAGCGAGGGCTTTGAAACCGGTCTGCCCACCAGTTATACCTCCGAGACGGAGTTTGAATTGGCATCGGGTACTTGGATCGGGTCGGCGAATCAAGTCATCCGCGGGACCGTCGGGGTTCAGTCGGGATCGTACTCTTTGCAATTACGAAACCAAGCCGGCGCAAACATGCGGACCCCGGTTTTCGGTGGGGGTGTAGATAATCTGTCGTTTTATGTGACCTCCAGTACGGCTTCGGGTTCGCTTCAGGTCAATCTTTCCAGCGATGGCGGCGATACCTGGGACCCGGCGCCCGGCTCGCCGTTTACGGGACTGGGCACAACGACGACACTGATTTCGATTGATGTGGAAGACGAGGACGTGGATCGCATCGAGTTCCGCAGGACGGCGGCGACGATCTATATTGATGATGTCGATTGGACGCCGATGGATACGGATGGCAACTTGCCCGGCTATGACGATCTGCCCGTTTCCGGCAACTCCCAATCGGTTACGGGATTGGACGAGGACACGACGTATTATTTCCGGGTGCGGGCGGAAAGCGCGAACTGCTTGAGTGAAGATTCGGCCATACAGTCTGTATTTATATCCGGTCGCCCGATCGATGCCGTGTGGACGGGAGCGGGATCGGATAATAACACCATGACGGAAGAGAACTGGGACGGTGATCTCTATCCGTCGACCACGGCAAGCAGTGTCATGCGCTTTGCGGGTAGTACACGCACGAGTCCAGTGGTCAATTACCCGGCGGACAGCGCATTTGGAAGCATCTACTTTAACGACGGCGCAGCAGCCTTTACGTTGAGTGGCAACCGGTTGTCCCTGCATGAGCTGATTCGAAACGATTCCGCGAGCCTGCAAACGTTAAACAATCCATTTACGCTAGCCGATGAGGTGACGGTGTGGGCGGACACGAGCGCGATTTTGTTGGGAGGCGATATTGACGGCGCGGGCGGCTTCATCAAGCGTGGCGCGGAGGCGTTGACGCTGGACGGCGATAACACGTTTTCAGGGGGCGTGCAGCATTCGTTCGTTGCGGGTACGCGGGTGAACATCGGTCACGTCAACGCGCTGGGATCGGGCGTCTATCAGTTCAATGTCGGCGGTGAATTTGATAATACTTCTGGTGCGAATCTCGCGATAGCTAATGCTTTGCAGTTGGAAGGCGGCAGCGCGACGTATGTCGGCTCGACGCATAATCTGACGTTTGCAGGGAGCGTGACGCTCAACGACTGGCGGCGGATTACCGTGCTCGATAATGAGCTGATTCTGACCGGCGCGTTTCAAGACGGGGCCACGGCCGGTCGTCTTTATAAATGGGGCGATGGGACGCTGACCCTTGCGGGCAACAATGCCCATACCGATGGCGTCACGCACAATGAGGGGCGTTTGAATCTGAACGGGGCCAACGTCATCGGTATCGGCGGTCAATTCTGGATTCGGTCCGGCGGGGATGACGGGGGCGATCCTCTGGAGGAATATGGCTATACCTCGTTCGGCAACACGTCGGGGGGCCTCGTGACGGTTGCCAACGCGTATCGCTTCGATAATCAGTTTGCGACGACGTTTGTGGGGCCGGACCCGCTCACGCTGAGCGGTACAGGAACCCTGGCGCGGGATGAAGTCTCGATCGCGGTGGACGGCGGACGCCTGTTGGCGCTTTCCGGTCCAGTGTCTCAAACAGGCGGCGACCGTGCATTGACGAAGCTGGGCGAGGGGACGCTGCGGTTGACCGGTGACAGCACGTTCTTTGGCCCGGTCCGCGTCGAAGAGGGTGTGCTGGAGATATCCCAATGGATTGCGGCCAGCGACGCGCAACCGCTGGGACAAAAGTCGGATGTCACCAGGGTTCATGTCTACCTCGGCAGCGACGGCAAAGAGGCGGTGCTTCGCTACACCGGAAGCGACTCGGCGACCACAAAGAATATCGAGTTGGTCGCGGGCGGCGTCGGCGTGGTGGAAATCGTCGAGCCCGAAACGTTAATGGAAATGGCGGCCGGAGCCTTCAGCGCAATCTATAGCGGCAGCGGGGAACTCAGGAAGCGCGGTCCCGGCACGCTCTACTTTACGCAGTCCGAATCGCAGAGCAGCACGATGACTGGTGACGTGTTTATCGAGGCTGGCGCGCTTCGATTACGTCAGGGCAATGCGCTCGCCACGGCGGGAGAAGTGACGATCGAGAATGGCGGCGCCTTGGAGTTGTTTACCCCGTCGGCCAACCGGACCTACTCACTGGGTACGGCTCCGCTGACGCTCAATGGAGTAGGCGTAGGTGGGCAGGGTGCCCTGCGCGCGGTGGGCACAGCCCACGCAAGAGTCTACGAGGGCAGTATCGCGATGGCTTCGGAATCCGCCTTCGGCGCGGACAGCGGAACAATCCTTACCTTGAGCGGTCCGATTTCGGGCGACGCCAGTGCCGGTTTGGTTAAGGTGGGTGAAGGGCAGGTGATCCTCAATGATATCACCAGCACGTACGCGGGTCCGACGACGATCAATGAAGGCATCCTGACTATTCGCGGGGTGGCTTCGCTTGGCGCAAATCCTTCCGAGCTGCAACCCGGGCACCTGACGATAAATGGCGGCATGTTGTATCGCCATGCGGTGTCAGGGGATGACGATGCCACCGGTGGCTTTACGATCAACACGAACCGGGGTCTGACCATTGGCGGCGAAGGCGGGCGGATTGGCGCGCAGGGCGGTCGGGTGTTGACGTACAATGGAGTGCTGCTGGGAACCGGCGATCTGCTGCAGACGGCGCGTAACGAGGTGTCGGGCGAGCAGGGACTGGGAACGGTCGTGTTGGGCGGTAACAACGCGGGATATCCGGGTCAGATCACCGTCCGGCGGGGCACGTTGCGTATCACGCATTCAAATGCGCTCGGGTCCACCACCGGCGATACGATCGTTGAGGGAAGCACAGATACAACGCGATCCGGCACGCTGGAGTTGCAGAACAACATCACTACCGCCGCTCAACCGCTGATGTTGGCGGGCATGGGCCGCGCCTCCAAGGCCGCTTTGTGGACTGAGAACGGGAATAACACCTTTGCCGGACCCATCACGCTCACCACGAACGCCAGTGTGGGTGCGCGTCTGGCCAGCCATTCGTTGACGCTGAATGCCTCCACTGCCATCACAGGGTCGGGATATGACCTGACGGTGCAAAGGGCGGGGCGGGTATATATCGAATCTGTCATCTCCACCGGCAGCGGGAAGCTGATCAAGAACGATTCGGGGACCCTGACATTGACGGCCGAGAACGAGTACGCGGGGGGCACGGAACTCCATGGCGGCGTGACCCAAATCTCGACGGACCGAAACCTCGGCGCCGTATCCGGCTCGGTGACGTTTGACGGCGGCACCTTGCGCGCGCTGGATTCGCTGACGTTGGCGCCAACGCGTTCCGTCACGCTGGAATCGAGCGGTGGTGCGATCGATGTGTCGGATGCAGTGCACTCGGTGCATTATGACGAGGGAATTACGGGCCCGGGCACGTTGACCAAGTCGGGCCCGGGCACGTTGCATCTTACCGGCGCGAACACGTATGAAGGAGGTACGCTGGTGAGTGGCGGCGTATTGCGCGGTGATGCGATCAGTCTGCAAGGGGGCGTCACCAACAATGCCACGCTTTGGATGGATCAAGATATCCACGCCACGAACGATACGCTCGCGCTGCGTGGGTCCGGCATGTTTCGCAAGACCGGCGCGAGTGATTTAACGCTGGAAGAGCCTCTCCTGCACACGGGACCGACGCGGGTGGAGGAGGGCGTGTTGCGTCTTGCTTCCGTCACCAACGAAGCCGACTTCATTGTATTCGCCGACGCTGCGGTCTATGCCACGGGCTATGTCGGGAATGCAATCATTACGGGGCGCGTCAGCACGGCCCTCGGTGAGGCAGCGCAAGGGCGGTTGACCGCCACGAATCTTGTCCTTGCGAACGACGCCGAGATCGACGTGCGGGTATTCAACACGGCGTCCGGCTCGGTGATTCATGTGACCGACGATGTGCAGGTGACGGACCGCGTGGTCATCAATCTGTCGGCCACCGCGGACGTAAATTGGTTTCAGGACATCGTGCTGGTTTCGCACGGGGGCGATTCGGACGAAGGGCTTCAGGACGGGGATCAGGCAGCGAATTGGGAGGTGGTTTTCGATGAGAGTATTCCGGAATCCCTGCGCCCCATCATGACGAATATCTATTGGCGGGCCACGAATAGCGGCGAGTATTATATTCGGAATCCGGGGTTGGTGTTGGACGTCCGTATTAAAGAGGGAGAAGCGCTGAATGGCGGGACGAACGAGGCGGCGCGTCTGGGTGTCAAGACGCTGCAGGACTTAGAGTACGATTTGATCAGCCTCGATGCCGAGGAGTACAACGGTAGCGGCTCATGGACGTTTGCAAAACGTGTTACGGCGGCTTCCGCGCTGACCAGTTTTACCAATGAGCTCAATGGAATGACGAACGGCGGTATGCGCTTTTATCGGGCGTCGCCTCTTGGTGCGTGGTCCAACGCGACCGGACGCCTGGTGAGTGAAGAGGTGTATGTGGCCCAATATGTCCGGCTGACGACCAATCAGAACTGGGTGGCATATCCGGGGATTCCGGATACGAACACGGTGGCACACGTGTTCGGGACCGATCTGCCGAGTGGAGCTTTGCCGGGCTTATCAACGCGCATCACGTGGTATGAGCGGACAGGCAGTGAGTTTGCTACACAGCAGGTATGGTTGGCCACGGGCGGGAGCTGGCAGTACTCCTTGGGCGGAGACGGTTCGGCGGATGACGTTGTTGTGCCCTTGGATCAAGGCGTAATCATTGAGCTTCCCCCGGGGGTGCCGAACGCCAGTTTCGTATTTGTCGGCCGTGTTCCGACAAATACGATCAGCCAGACCATCAAGGGGGGTGGGGCGTACAATCTCGTCAGCGCCGGTTTACCGCGCCATATGCATCCCAGCGAAATGAATCTGTTGGAATCCGGCTTCATCGGAGGTCATCCCGCCTTGTCCGACTGGATCTTTCGATATGATCGGGAACAGCAGCAGGTGTTGCAGGTCGTTTACTATGATGACGGGTCATTGCGTTCGGAGGGGTGGCATGCTCTCAACGGCGACGCCGTTGAAAAATTTAGACCGGATGATGCGATCGTGATCCGTACCGGCGGGTCGACCGACGATTGGACGTGGACATTGAACCCGTCAACCTTTTATCCGCAGCCAAGTCGTTTTCTGGATTAGGTGTAGGCTTACACCAAAGCGGCCGCGAGACGCGGCAGGGCCTCGCCGGCCGGGGCGTGTATCGCCCAGTCGGTCAGTCCGGTGATGGAAGTCGGTTCCATGTTGATTTCCGCCGTTCGGGCTCCTCTCCGCGCAGCGATATGGATCAAGTCCGCGGCGGGCGTGACCAAACCGCTGGTGCCGATAGAGAAGAAGAGATCACTGGCTTCGGCCGTATCGAACGCGCGGCGCAGCGCTTGCTCGGGTAACATTTCGCCGAACCAGACAACGGCCGGACGCCGGAATCCGCCGCAGGCGCAGAGCGGGGGATACCGTTCAAACGGACCTCCGCGTTCCTCTTGTTCGTCGCCGCAGAGCGTGCAACGCCATACCCAGATCGTGCCGTGCAATTCAATAACGTCATGACTGCCTGCGGCTTGATGCAGCCGGTCGATGTTCTGCGTGATGAGTGTGAAAGATTTGCCCCGCTCCCCGCACCATGCTTGAAGGTCCGCGAGCGCGCGGTGACCCGGGTTGGGTCGCGCGGCGGAACAGCGCACGCGCCGTTCGTCGTACCAGCGGCTGACCTTTTCCGGATCGCGCGCGAAGGCTTCGGGCGTGGCGAGTTCGGCGGGATCGTATTTTGCCCACAGCCCTTCCATCGCGTCGCGAAAGGTCGGGATGCCGCTCTCCTTCGAGACGCCCGCGCCGGTCAGGACGGCAATAGCCTTTGCCTCGCGCAGAGCCTCAATGATGGGGGGCAACGTTGTCATGTCATACATCCAATCTTTTTGAGCAGAAGATCGCAAAGATTTTCTTCAGGAGTATGAAGAGATAAGAACCTGTCTCAAAATTCGCACCCTTAATCGCAATGCTTCGTCGGATAATCAATCTGGATCCGAAAGTTGGAACCACGGCTGGACACTGATTTACACGGATCTTGGCCGGATTCGCGAGAGAATGGAACTACCGTTCGAAATCCGCGTTTATCGGTGTTCAGTCGTGGTTAGCTTGCTTTTCATTGGAGTAATGCGCCTCATGTGCCAGCTCCGGCATGCGTCGCACATGCCGCAGCGACGCTCGGAATAGGTCTCTCCGAAATACGCCAATAATTGTCGTCGTCGACACCTTTGCGAGGAGCCGTATTGCACCATGGCCTGCAAGCATTGAGAAGCATGTTCGCGCACGCGCGGGTCGGTCATCCGTCCGATGAAATAACGAATTGTTGACGTATCCGAGTGTCCGAAGAAGAGAAGGCAATGCGCGGGTTCGCCGTCCCGCCCCGCGCGTCCGGTCTCCTGATAATAGCCCTCAATGTTTTTCGGGAGGTCGCCGTGCAGGACGTATCGAATGTTGGGCTTATCGATTCCCATCCCGAACGCGATGGTGGCCACGACCACGTCCGCTTCGCCGCGATCGAACAGTTCCTGGTGGCGGGTTCGCATTTCATCCTCCATGCCGGCATGGTAGGGGAGGGCGCGCACGCCGTATTGTTTCAGTGTGGCGGCGGTGTCTTCCACATCGCTGCGCCGCGTGCGGTATACGATCCCTTGTTGCCGCTTGCGGGATCGGATGAAACGTAGAATTTGGTGCTCCACGCTCGTCTTCTTGATCACCTGATAATAGAGGTTGGGTCGATTGAAAGATGCGCGCACGGTGTGCGGATCCCGTAATTGCAGTTTGCGGATGATATCCGCCTGCACCTTCAGCGTGGCCGTGGCGGTAAAGGCTGCGCGGGGGGTATGGGGGAAGCGTTGTACGATGTTGCACAGCTTGAGATAGTCCGGGCGGAAATCGTGGCCCCACTCCGAGATGCAATGCGCTTCATCAATGGCGATGAAGGAAAGAGGTCCCGATTGCAGGTCGGCCAGGAAATCCGGCATCGCGAAACGTTCGGGCGACACGTAGAGCAGCCTCAGAGCGCCCTCTTTTAGGCGCCGCATTACCTCGTTCCGCTCCCGAGCCGATAACGTGCAGTTCAGGAAGTCCGCTTTCAAGCCGATGGCCTTTGCGGCGTCGACCTGGTCCTTCATCAACGAGATCAGCGGGCTGATGACGAGGCATGTGCCGTCCATGAGCTGTGCGGGTAACTGGTAACAGAGCGATTTGCCGCCGCCTGTGGGCATGACCGCGAAGGCGTCGCGCCGTTCCAGGATCGCGCCGATGATCTCCTCCTGATATGAACGGAACGCAGAGAATCCGAATACGCGATGCAATGTGCGGCGCAGATCGCCTGCCGCCGGTCGCGCCATGGTCATTGTTTCCTGCATGATTCGTTCCTCCGATAGGGTCCTGTTTCCTTTAATAAAGAAACGAGCGGGCCGGATTTCCGGAAGAAAGTAAAAAAAGGACGTCGGTGGGTGAGCCGCGTTATCGGGGTGGGGATCGAAATAAGCGGAAAGGTAGCAGATAATCACAGCGCGGCATAGCCGCAAGCAAAGAAAGAAACCACGGATTACACGGATTGCACGGATATCAAAGGGGAAGTTTCGCTGAGGGGTACTCTTTTGTAGGTGTTTGCTATTAAATAAAACGCGCCAATGATCAGAATAGAACGTGCACAAAAAACAAGTAAATGACGGATTGTATTACGGAGATCACGGAGGGGGGATGAGGTGGAGACGACAGTGGTTGGCGCGGATTGAGATATCTCGACCCGGCGAAGCCACGGTGCAAGCTTCGTCCCGCACATACTCGCAGCGAGTATGTGCG